>NZ_RAWD01000009.1:0-76859 GCF_003612065.1 Corallococcus sp. CA047B | reverse complement strand
GGAGCCAACACCTGGGCGGGGGCCACGACCCTCCCGGCGGCAGCAGGCGCGAGCAACGCCAGGGGTGGCAACGCCGGCCTCGTCATCCTGCGCTACGACGGCGCCTGCGTCCTGTAGCCGGATCACACCCTCACGGGCGGGGGCGTTCGCTTCGACGTCAGCGTCGCCCCCGCCGCGACGGAGCCGTCCCAACCACCTCAACGCGTAGAGGTGGAAAGGACCCGGCTCCGGGCGCGGCCCGCGCAGGATTGCCCGTGTCATCCGCCCCGCCTAGCGTGGACACACGCCCGGCGGCCGGCGGTGCTCGTCGGCCAGACACCTGCATGAGGATCCGAACATGGTGGCACTGAAGATCGAGAACGTCAGCACCTGGCACCAGTACTGGTCATTCGATCCGCGCCGGTACCTCTATGCGGGTTCAGAGACCTATGAGGCAAAGGCGAAACGTATCGCCCAGGTGATGAACGCCAGCGAGGAGTTCCAGTTCTGGTGCGATCAGGATCAAATCCAGACGGTCACGGTCGGCCTGAAGACCATGATGCAGTTGAAGAAGCAGAGCCAGATCTTGATGCTCTCCTCCATCAAGAACGTCCTCTCCCCGGCGCTGACCATCGACAAGCTCGAAATCATGCTGTGCAGTTGGTATTTCGAGAACTACTCCCTGGGCTTCTGTCTGGGAATGCTCTGCCATGAGCTGGGGGTCCATGCCCTGGCCACCTTGAGCATGACCCAGAAGCACACCGGGGTGCGGACCAAGAGCCCGGCCATGGTGTCGGAGGAGACGTCCGAGAACCAGTTGATTCCGGAGCCGGAAATCGGACCTGGCAGGAACGTGCAGATCCGCCCCTCCGCCGCCCCCCAGCGAGACCATGCCTATGCGGCCACGCCCGGACGGGAGCGCTATCACTTCTATCAAAACCTCGTCGTGAGCATCGCCTACACCTTGAGCCAGACGAAATTCGCCGACCGGAAGGCGGAGATCACCAACCTGTTCGACTGCTATCTCATGGACGTCGCGTCCATCCTGGCGACCGGCGACAAGCGAGGCAAGGGAATGGCGCCCGAGTGGAGTGGCCTGGGCGTGGGCCCGGCGGCGATCGCGGATGTCTACAACGCCAGACGGGAGGACCTGGAAGAGTACTTGCGCAAGGGCAACGAGCTGCCGGAGCTGGTCCAGTTGCTCCCTGCCCGGAAGACCGCGACGGGGGTGACCACCAACTACCTGGGCCTGATGTGGGCCCTGGGTGGCGCCTTCGGGTGGAACTACAGCACCACGTGGGGAAAGTGGTGGAAGGAGGATTGAGTCACGCCTCGGAGCCCCCATGTCATCCCGAAACGACACGACCCATCCGCCCTCTCCGTGGACCCGGGCGGCGCTGGCTGGACACCTCAGGATGCTGGGGCTTGAACCCGGTGACGCGGTGCTGGCGCATGCCGCCCTGCGCTCGGTCGGCCCGATCTTGGGTGGCCCCGACGCGCTGATCGCCGCGCTCGGCGATGTGCTGGGACCCCAGGGCACCCTGCTGGGCTATTGCGACTGGCAGCTCCCGGACGAGGTCCGCGACGCCCCCGAGCTGCGCGACCAGATTCCCCCGTTTGATCCGCTCCGCTCCCGCTCGACCCGCGACAATGGCGCCTTCCCGGAGCTGCTTCGCACCACGCCCGGTGCCAGGCGCAGCGGGAATCCTGGCGCCTCCTGTGCCGCCTTGGGAGGCCGCGCCGAATGGTTCACCGCGGACCATGCGCTCGACTACGGCTATGGACCCCAGTCCCCCTTCGGCAAGCTGGTGGCCTCGGGCGGCAAGACGCTGATGCTCGGCGCACCGCTCGACACCATGACGCTCCTCCACCATGCGGAGCACCTGGCCGACATCCCCCACAAGCGCGTCCTCCGCTACGAGGCGCCGCTCCTCGTCGATGGCCGGACGGTGTGGCGCGAGTTCGAGGAGTTCGACACCAGCGACCCGGTGGTGGAGGGGCTCGCGGACGACTTCTTCGCGGAAGTCGTCGAAGCCTTTCTCTCCACCGGCCAGGGACGGCGGGGCGTGATTGGCGATGCGCCGGCCGTGCTGGTCGAAGCCCGGCCCATGGTGGCCTTCGCCGTCCACTGGCTCGAAAGCCGTTTCAAGTGACGCGTCAGTAGCTGGCGACCGCGTCGCGGTAGCGCACCATCCGCCCCTGCGCCGGATCCCACAGGTTCAATCGCAGACAACCGACGATGTCCTTCAGCGTCAGCGCGGTGACGTGGGGCCCCTGCAATTCCGGCAGGGCGGCCATCGCCTCCGGCAGCCGGTAGAACGGGATGCGCGGGTTGAGGTGGTGCACGTGGTGGTAGCCGATGTTGCCCGTGAACCACGCCATCACCGGCCCGCAGCGCAGGTAGCTGCTGGCCTCCAGCGCCGCGTCCGCGTGCGTCCAGTCCGCGTCCGGCAGGATGGCCACGTCGTCGAAGTTGTGCTGCGCATAGAACAGGTACGTGCCCAGCGCGTACGCGACGAACAGCGGCCCCACGAAGGCGCACAGGTACACCGCGAGGCCGAAGAAATGCCAGACGGCCACCGACAGCGCCACGTGCAAACCGAACGCGAGCCCGGACGTCCAGTAGCGCTTCGGGTTCTTCACGAACGGCACCAGGCACAGGCTGATGAGGAACGCGGTGACGTAGCCGAACAGCAGCGTCACCGGGTGGCGCTCCACCATGTAGCCCAGCCGCTTCCAGCCCGTGGCCTTGCGCCACTGCTCCGTGGTCCAGGTGACGAAGGTGCCGGCGGAGTCCGCCGCGATGCGCGCCGTGTTCGCGTGGTGGTGGTTGTGCGTGTCATTCCAGATGCGCGCGGGCGTGAGCGTGAGGACGCCCTGCACCTGGAAGAGCGCCTTGGCCCACTTCGACTTCGGCAGCAGCGCCCCGTGCATCGCGTCGTGGAAGAGGATGAACGCGCGGATGAGGACCAGCGCTTCGATGAGACCTCCCACGATGCGCAGGGGCCACCAGGGCGCGGCCACCGCCAGCACCACCGCGCCCACCAGCGCGGCATAGGTGGACCCCAGGGCCCAACCCGAGCGCGCGGCGTCCTGCGTGGCGAAGGCACGCGTGCGGGCAATGAGGTCCTTGCTCGAATGCGACGCGGTTCGTTCCATGGCGAGGAGACTCCGACGGTGACCGCCCGGCGAGACACCGGGGCGGATGACGGCCATCGTTGTCGCATCGCCATGTCATGGCCGGGTCAGCGGTCCGCACGACGCAAGGGCGTGTCCCCGCGTCATCGATGACGCGGAGGGCCGACGCGCCGGGCCGGTGTCCGGTGCCGGTGAAGGGCTCGTGCTTCAGCGCTTCTTGCGCCACGCCTTGAGCTCGCCCTTCTTCTCCACGCCGACCTCGTCCAGGCGCTCCTGCCAGCGCTTGCGGTAGGGACGCAGGGCTTCCGCCACCGTGCGGGCCACCACGAGGTTGCGGTACCACTTGGCGTCCGAGGGGACCAGGTGCCACGGCGCCTGCTCGGTGGACGTCCGGGCGAAGACCTCCTCATACGCGCGCGTGTAGTCGCCCCAGTGCTTGCGGTCCTCCCAGTCCCCGGCGCTGATCTTCCACGCCTTGCGCGGCTCGGCTTCGCGCGCGAGCAGGCGCTGCTCCTGTTCCTCCTGGCTGATGTGGAGGAAGAACTTGAGGATGATGGTGCCGTGCTCGTTGAGCAGGGATTCGAAGTCGCGGATGTGCTGGTAGCGCAGCTTCCACAGCGCCTTGGGCACCAGCGAGTTCACCCGCGCCACGAGCACGTCCTCGTAGTGGGAGCGGTTGAAGATGGAGAACTCGCCCTTGCGCGGGGCCTCGCGGTGGACACGCCAGAGGAAGTCGTGCTCGCGCTCCTCGGTGCTGGGCACGCCGAAGGAGGTGACGCTCACGCCGCGCGGGTTGAGGCTGCCCACCACGTGCTTGATGGTGCCGTCCTTGCCGGCGGTGTCCCGCCCCTGCAGGACGATGAGCACGGAGTTCATCTTCGCGCCCCACAGCAGGTCCTGGAGGTCGAACAGCTCCTCGCCCAGCGCGTCGAACTCCGTCTTCGCCTCGTCCCGGTCCGCCTTCTTCGGCGGAGCCGCGGAGATGCGATCCAGCTTCACCTTCACCGCCTGCTTGTCATTGCTGATGGTGTTCATGGTCCCCTGCCCTCCCGGTGTGGAGGGATGCTGCCCGGGAGTCCGGGGGATTCACACCCCCGAGCAAGGGGACCCGGGTCGATTCACCGGATCTGGACCTTTCAGGGCATCTGCCCGAGCTTGGCGGTAGCGGGCGGGGGCACGCCGCGACTCCGAGCGCCCGATACACGGGACGCGCACCGCGGACGCCACCGTCACTCCTGCGCGACGGTGGCCTCCGACAGGACATGGCTGACGACCGCCATGTGCATCGCCAGGGTGTCGAACTTCCGGCCCAGGGTCTTGTCGGATTGGAGCAGGCGTCCCAGCGCCGCACGGCCCATCCCCATACGCTCCGCGAGGCTGTCGAACAGCACCTCCACCTCCTCGCGCTCGGGCTGGAGGCGGCTGCTCTCGGCAATGGCCCGAAGCCCCAGGGCCAGCCGCCCCCTGTGTCAGGGAAGTTGTCGCCTCGGCTGAACAGCCGGGATGACCACGCCCTGGGGGCGAGAGCAGGCAGGATGCAGTGCCGTACACGGACGGATTCAAGTCAGAGATGGTGAAGCGGATGGTGGGCCCGGGCGCGGTGAGTGCCGCCGCGTTGGCCCGCCAGGTGGGCGTGTCGCAGCCGACGTTGTCGCAGTGGTTGCAGGAGGCGAATAAGTTGGCGGCGATGACGCCCCCGCCCGAGGAGAAACCCGCTGCGCCGTCTGGACCGAAGAAGTGGACGCCCGAGGAGAAGCTGCGCGTACTGGTGGCGGCCCAGGGCCTCGCAGGTGGGGAGTTGGGGGCGCTGCTGCGCCGTGAGGGGCTGCACGAGGAGAAGCTGAAGGAGTGGCAGCAGGCCCTCGCGGGTGCAGCCACGGAAGCCCTGCCGGCCAAGGAGCGCAGGCGGCTGGCGGCGGCCGAGAAGCGAGTGAAGGAGCTGGAGCGGGAGTTGCACCGCAAGGAGGGGGCGCTGGCGGAGACGGCGGCGCTGCTGGTGCTCGAAAAAATACTACGCCAGCAAATATGGCCTGTGCCCGCCGGTGTTGTCCCTCTGAGAGGAGGCACAACACCATGGCTCGGACGACGGCTCGCCCTGTAGCCACCCGTGAGGTGAGGCTCGACAGCGAGCGCAGGGGCTGCGAGGCGTGCGGCACGAGGACGCGGGCGGACTGGCGCTCGCGGCGGTGCGTGACAACGCTCACGGGGTGCGTCGGATTGTCAGTGCAAGTCCGGGTGTGCCACCAGGAGGGATGCCTGCTCAAGGGCGTGCCGCTGAGGGCCGAGGAGGAGGGCCGCTGGGCGCTGCCCGAGCACGAGTTCGGCCTGGACGTGCTGGCCTTCATCGGTGCGCAGCGCTACCAGGAGCACCGCAGCGTGCCGGAAATCCACGCCCTGTTGCGTGCCAGGGGCGTCGCCATTTCCGAGCGCACCTGCACCAACCTGCTCGACCGTTACGACGAGTTCGTCAGCCTCCAGCTGCTCGACTCCGGGCGGCTGCAGGCGGCGCTCAAACAGCAAGGGCGGGCCGTGCTTGCCATTGATGGGCTTGCCCCGGACGTAGGGCACGAGGTGCTTTGGGTGGTGCGCGAATGCCTCTCGGGCCAGGTGCTGCTGGCCCGTCCGCTGCTGTCCGGGAGCGAGCAGAACCTGGTACCGCTTCTGGAGGAGGTGCGGCGCGCGCTGGGGCGGGTGCCCATTGTCGGCGTGGTGTCCGATGGGCAGCGGAGCATCCGCAACGCCCTGGCCCACGCACTGCCCCAGGTGCCCCACCAACTGTGCCACTTCCACTACCTGCGTGAGGCGGCCCGTCCCCTGTACGAGGTCGACCGGCATGCGAAGAAGGAATTGAAGAAGCGGGTGCGCGAGGTGAGGAAAGTCGAACGGGCTGTGGAAGGCCGCCAGGACGCGGGCGCCCGCTTCGAGGCCCTCGAGCCCATTCGCCAGGGCGTCAAAGCCCGCTTCGGTGCGTACGGCCGAGGCGTGGCGGCGGGGCTGTCCATCCGCAATGACAACGGCAGCCAGTACACCTCCGATGCCTTCCAGAACGAGCTGAGCTTCCTGGGCGCCGAGTCCAGCCCGTCCTTCGTCCGCAGTCCCGAGGGCAATGGCTGTGCCGAGCGCTTCATCCGCACCCTCAAGGAGCAGCTGCTCTGGGTGCGCACCTTCGCAACCGTGGAGGAGTTCCGGCTGGCCCTGCTGGAGTGGGCTCACCGGTACAACGAGCACTGGTTGCTGGAGCGTCACCATTTCCTTTCGCCGAGTCAGGCCCGGCGGGAACTGATGCACAAGCACGCGGCCTGATTACGACCAACCTGGTGTCTCATCAATCCGGTGCGGTACAGGATAGAGGTCCTGGTGGGCCATGTCTTCCTGCAGTGCATGGGTTGCTTCTTCTTCGGGGCGGTGTGCGGCGGAGGGGCGCGCGCGGATGAGTTACCGGAGAGTCGACATGTGGTGTCACGATGATTCCGACCCCACTTTCACTGTTACAGGAACTCGCCGGCCCACGCGCGCCTCGCTTGCTCACCTCAACGCGCTCATGACGCAGCGAGCGAATTTTGGGCAGGCACAAGGGGTTGACGTTGCGGGGACGGATGCTCAGGCGTGGAGCTGCTTCTGGAGCCAGGCGGGGAGCTCGCCGCCCCGCTTCAGGTCCTGCTTCTCCTTGAGGAACACGTCGCTCAGGGAGCCCTCAATGGAGACACCGCCGCTGGCGAGCCCCGCGTCCAGCGACAGCTCCCCGGTGAAGCCGGCCGTCGCCGCGAGCTCGCCCTCCACGGTGACGGGCACCTTCGCCACCAGGTTCTTCGCCAGCGACCCGAAGTCACCCTTGGCCAGGGCCTCGAACGCCTTGTGGTCCTCCCCCAGCGCGGCGGTGACGTCCGCCGTCTTCGCCGTGAGCTTCAGCTTGCCGGCCAGGCCGGTGTCGCCCTTGAGGCTGGCCTCCGTCTGCGTGCCTCCCGGCGTGGCCAGGCCCACGCGGCTCTTGCTGGAGACGCCCACCTCGGCGGAGAGCGTGGAGTCCACGAGGGTGCCCTTGAACTTGGAGGGGCGGCCCTGCAGCGCCGCCTCCAGGTCCAGCTTCCCTTCGACCTCGAACTTGCTCTGCAGGGCGAGCTTGATGGAGCCCTTGCCCTCGCCTTCCTTCGTGAAGACGGTGCCGCTGCCGACGAGGCCCTTCTCCTCGAACTGCCCGGACTGCTCCACGGTGATGGTGGGCTTCTGGCCGTTCTTGCCGAACACGATGTCGACCTTCGCCTCGAGCTGTCCCTTCAACTCGAGCTCGAGCGGGACGTTGGGCAGCGGCAGTTCCCCCGCGAGCTTCCCGGCCAGGGTGCCCTTCACCGAGAAGCCCTTCAGGTGGTCGCCGAGGAACTTCTGCTCGTCCGTGACGTACGAGTCCAGCTTCCGGTTGGCGTCACCCGCCTTGTCGAAGAACTTGCCGAGGCCGTCAGCGCCCACCGCCTTGGCGGCGCCCGCCAGGAAGCCGGAGACCTTGTCGCCGACCTTGGCGCGCAGCGCGGGCTCGTTGCTGGCGGTCGCGATGATGCCCAGTCCGCGCAGGGCGTCCTCCTTGGACTTGAACTCGTACTTCGGCGAGACGCCGGCCCCGAGTTCCGCGGAGCCATCCACGATGGGGACCTTCGTGCTCGGCGCGGCGGTGAGCTTCCCCTCGTCGAGAGCGGTGACTTCGTAGGTACCGTTGGGCCCCCGCTTCACCTCGACCTCACTGCCAAGCTCGCCACCGACCTTCACGGGGCCCGCCTTGACCTTGCCGTTGGCGCTCAGCTTGAGCTTCACGCTGTCGCCCTCGGAGTTGAGGGCCACGTCCAGGGCCTCGCCGAGCCGGCCCTGCTTCGCCAGGTCCTGGGTCTGCTTCTGCTTCGCCTGGGCGCCACCGAGCGAGGACGGGGCTCCGCTGCCCTGCACGGCGCCGCGGGCCGTGACGGTGTTCCTGGCGCCCGGGTTGAGCTCGACCGGCGACTTCTTCGGTGCGTCCGCGTAGGCGTCCCGGGCCTCCGCGGCGCGCTTGGTCTGCGGCATGTTGTCCCGAGCCGCCGCCTTGCGCTTGGCCTCGGCCGCGAGCCGCGCTGCCTCCTGCTGGGCCGCCTCTGCGCGGCGCTTTGCTTCGGTAGGGTCTACTTTTGCCGCTCCGGAGCTTCCAACCGCCTTCACTGCACCCATGGGATATCTCCTCTTGACGTGGGGGGGAGCCCCTTGTCAGCATTGAAACAGACGCCATGCATGTGATTGAGGGGGCGGGCATAAGACAGGCCCGAGGTGGGGTACGTCCTGCGCGAGTCGATGCGTGTCTGCCCCTGCAATCGAGGAGAAAGAGGGAGGAGTCCAACCGACGTCCCAAAAAATCTCGGGAGACGACGCTGGCTGATCCAGTGGAGACGCTGGCTCAGCGCTCTTACCCCAAGACCGTCATGCTCTACGACGTAGGCACCGATGGCGACGTCGTCGCCCTGGAATGGAGGCAGGAAGTCGGCACGTCAGGAATGCCGACTGGCGGGCACCCGATGGACGCTGGGCGTCAAGGACTTCAGTCCAGCAATCCCAGGAGGCTGATGTCCAGTCGGCTGCTGACCAGTCCCATGAGGCCCTCCAGTACGAGCGGGTCCTGCTTCAGCAGGGTGCGAGCTCTGGAGCTGCCCCCGTCAAATCGGACAGCTCAGGGTTGAGAGTTAGCAGTACGGAACTCGCGGGGTGACTTCATCTTCAGCCCGCGATGCGGGTGGCAGCGGTTGTAGTCGCCGAACCAGGAGGGCAACTGGGCGAGGACGTGAGCGGCCGAGGGCAGTTCGTTGAGGTAAAGGACTCGGCCATGCCATTGCGCTGGGGCGAGTAGGAGGGCGTGGTGCACACTCGCAGGCCGAGGCTGAGACCGAAGTCGCGGGTGTCCCTGGCGGTGTAGACGGGGCCGTTGTCGGACAGCCACTCTACCGCGAAGCGCACCCGCTCCGCTTGCGCTCACCACCTCCAACACCGGCTCCTCCGCGGCGGGCGCCCTCGCAACTTGCACTGCCAACAGGCGCACGGGCTTACCTCGCGCCGCCTTGGCCCGCCGACTCCGGTACACCCACGACTGCAACGTGCTCAGTCTCACGCCTCGCTGAAGCGCGAACTCCTGCTGCGTCTGGCCGCTGGCCTCGAACTCATCCGCGACCCGCACCCAATCCGGCTTCTCCACCTGCTTCGACATGCTCGCTAGCGTCCGCCGCCCTCACTGCGTCGGCAACCGCCCGCAGCACGTCGTTGGCCGGACGGTTACGCGCTTCTCCACCTCGGACAGGCGGTTGGCGGGTCGAGTGCGTGGACCGCACCGCCCGTCCTGCGCGGTGGCTGGCTTCCTCCAGCGTTGAATGGTTCGAGGCGCCACCCCGACGAGGGGGAGGCCCGGGCCACGGTTTTGATTGTCTTTCGCAGGACACGGTGAACCGTGCGGCAACAAGGCAGGAATTCGCCCACCCAGGACTCACGGAACATCGAGTGCGAATCTTGGGAGTCAAGAAAGCAGTGGGGTACACCTCCGCTCCGAATGCGAGTCAACGCATGACTGCCCATGCACCCGTGATGAAAGAGGGAGTAGCCTAACCTGCATCCCAAGATTTTCCTGAGGGGGCCTCATGAGCGAACGAATACCCGCATCCGCCATGTCCGGCGAACCGGAACGCGGCGCAGAGTCCTCACGCATGCCGTCATGTCCCCAGGAAGCGACGCTGACGGATTTTCTTGCCGGGCTGCTCTCCGAAGAGACTCGGGGCTCCGTCCTGGCACACCTGGAAAGCTGTGCGGACTGTCGGTGGGTCCTGGTGGCGGGAGCGGGCGCCGAGGCCCTGTCCAGTGCTTCGGAGGTCGTTGCGAAGGAGCCTTTGCCCCTGCTGCTAGTGCCTGGCGCCAGGGTCTCCCGCTATGTGGTGCGAGAGCGCCTTGGCTCCGGAGCCATGGGCGTCGTCTACGCGGCGGATGACCTGGAGCTCGGCCGCCGGGTGGCCCTCAAGATGCTGCGTCCCGAGGGACGCCAACGCGAGGAGCTGCGGCAGCGACTGCTGCGCGAGGCACAGGCGCTCGCCCGACTCTCCCACCCCAATGTCGTCACCCTCTACGACGTGGGCACCCACGGAGATGGTGTCTTCCTCGCCATGGAGCTGGTGGAGGGCACCACCCTGGCGGAGTGGATGAAGCAGCCGCGCCCCTGGAAGGACGTGCTCCGCGTCTTCCTCGAAGCCGGCAAGGGCCTGGCCGCCGCGCACGCCGCGGGGCTGGTGCACCGCGACTTCAAGCCCGCCAACACCCTCCTGGGCAAGCACGGCCGCGTCTTCGTGACGGACTTCGGCATCGCCGGGCCGCTCCACCAGGAGGAGGGCGCTCCGCTCCAGGAGCACGACAAGGCCCCGGTCGCCTCCATGAGACACCTCACCCGGACGGGCCAGCTTCTGGGCACGCCCGCCTACATGGCTCCGGAGCTCATTCGGGGCCAGCGCGCGGATGCCCGCTCCGACGCGTTCAGCTTCTGTGTGGCACTCCACGAGGCCCTCTTTGGCGCGCGCCCCTTCCAGGGCGAGACGCTGAAGGACCTGGCTCAGGCCGCGCGGCAAGGCAGCATCAGCCCCCCGAAGTACGAGGTGAAGATTCCAGCCCATGTCCAGCGCGCGCTCCTCCGGGGGCTCCGCTCCAGCCCCGAGGAGCGCTTCCCCTCCATGGAATCCCTCCTGGCAGCGCTAACCCCCCGGCCCATCCGGTGGCTTGCGCGGATGATGGCCACCGCAACCGTGGCTGGAGTCCTGGGCACCCTCGCGGCCTACGGAGCGACGCACCAGGAGGGGAGCCACTGCGAGCAGGAAGTGGAGAAACTCGCGGCGGCCTGGAGCCCCGCGCGACGCGAACGGATCCGCGCGGCCTTCCTGTCCACGGGCGCGTCCTACGCCGCGCCCGCCTGGGAGCAGCTCGCGTCGGTGCTGGACACCCATGCGACTCAGTGGCGGACGCTTCGCACCGAGGCCTGCTTGGCCGCGGGCAGTGACACCGGAGATAAAGCCTGGCAGACGGCCGCGTGCCTCGACGCGCGGCTCTGGCAACTCGCTGCCGTCACCGAGGTGCTGGAAAAGGCAGATGCGGAGACAGTCAAGAACGCGCACCAATTGACGGCCTCCCTTGAAGGGCTCACCGGCTGCCGGGACACGCCCGGGCTCTCGAGCCGTCCGCAGCCACCGGAAATCCTCCGCCCCCGCGTGGACGAAGTCCGGCGCAAGTTGGCCCAGGCCCAAGCAGACCTCGCCGCGCGCCGGTTGCACCAGGGGCTTGGCGTGACAGAAGCCCTCATTCAGGAACTCCGAGGCCTTGATTACCGGCCACTGGAGGCAGAGGTGCTCGTGGTTCATGGCGAGCTCCACCAACTGCTCGAAAGAGGGAAGGAAGCAGAGACATTCCTCTACCAGGCACTCTGGGCCGCCGAGGCCGGACGTGACGACGAGTCGGCGGCTCGTGCATTGCTTCTCCTCGTCTCAGAGGTGGCCGATGCCCATCCGCGCCGTAACGAGGAAGTGGAGAAGCTTATCCGCCACGCCCAAGCAGCCGTGGAGCGACTGGGGCGAGGGCGCTTCCCGGACATCACGGCGGACCTGTACCTCCGCGTGGGGTCGGCGCGGATGATTCAGCTGAAGGATGCCCAGGCGGAGGCTGACATCATTCAAGGCTTGAATTTCGTGCGCAAGAATCAGGGGCCGGAAGGCCTGCGCATCGCCACCCTCCTCCATCGACTCGGATGGATTCGATTAAATCAGGGGCGTCTCGCGGAGGCGATGGAGCTCCATCGCCAGGCCCTCGAGCAGCGCAAGCGTCTGCTGGGCTCCGACCACCCCCTCCTCGTTCGTTCCTACGACAGCCTCGCCTCGACATACATGAGCCTGGGGCGGAGGGCCGATGCCATCGACGCTTGGCATCGGGCCCTAGCCATCATCGATGCGGCGGACACCCCGGAGACCCCTGAGCTCGCACGCATGCTCCAGCACCTCGCCATCCCGCTCCGTTTCGACGACCAGTGGGAGGAAGCGTTGTCCATGCTCGAGCGGTCGCGCGTGATCTTCGAGAGTGCTCTGGGGCCCGACAACCTCAACATCGTCATGGTACTTCGAGAGCAAGCAGCCATTTCCCTGGAGGCCGGCCGGAACGACGAGGCACTCCGTCTTTCCACACAGGCCGTGGAGCATGCCCAGCGGGCATTCGGTCCCGCCACCAGTTATGCCGCGTGGCCGCTGAAGGTCCGCGCCCGGGTACACCTGCGCGCGGGCCGACATGTCGCGGCTCGACGCGACCTGCAGGAGGCCTTGAGTCGGCTGGAGAGAGAGTTGGGCCCCAAAAACGGCGGCACCGCAGCGATACTCATTCCCCTGGCGGAGCTGGCCCTGGTCACCCAAGCTCCCAAAGAGGCTCTTGCGTATTGCGAGCGTGCGCGCAATCTCCTCGGTGAGGTGCAGGCCTCGCAATCCGTGGACGTCGCAAGCGCCTTGGCCTGCGCCGGAGAAGCCCACCTCGCCCTGGGTGGAGCCAGCAAAGCGGTGCCGATGCTTGAGCGCGCCCGGAACCTCCAGCGCCAGCAACCTGACGCCATGTTCCCCGAGAAAGCCGCGAAGACCTCATTTTTGCTGGCCCGAGCGCTTGTTGACACACACACCTCCCCTGACCGGGCGCGCGCGCTCACGCTGGCCGAAGAAGCGCGAGCGGGAATGGAGTCAGCGGGAGCCCGCGGTAAGCCTGAACTTCAGAAGATACTGGCCTGGCAGCGACGCATGGGGCAACGATGAGGGAAGTACCAACGACAAGCACGCCGCTGCGCTGCGGTGGGAGTGGGCGCCACTCGACCAACACGCTGGGATTGAGACAGTGGCGGGAAAGCCCACTCCGACCAAAAAGAAACGGAATGCAGCCATCAGCCAGGTGGAGACGACCTACGGCGCGTTCCGGGCTGCGCCGGACAACAGCCATCCCTTTCATTGACATGTATGCAAATCAATGAAGGTGGAGAATCCCAAGGAAGTTCTCGGCTTTCACCGCGTAGCGGGCAACACGGCGGAGGAAGTGGAGCCAGGCGAAGAAGCGTTCCACCTTCCAGCGCCGCTTGTGGCGCCGCAACTCGTGCCCTTCCTGCGGGCCTTGCGCTTGCGGCCTCGGCGGCGCGGGGCAATCGGCTTCACTCCGCGCTCGTCTCGGAGTCGCTTGTCGAGCGCGGCCTCAAGAGCTTGGACCACACTTCCCCCAGCCCTGAAATCACCGATGGCATTCCTGGATGGACAAGCACCACCCGAGTGGGTGGAAGATACCGACACACAGGCCTCTCGGAACGTCGCGCACCTCTCTTGGAAATCAGGAATTGAATAGGGTGCACCTCCGCTTCGTATGCGAGTCAACGCCTGACTGCCCATGCACTCGTGGAGAAGGCGGAAACGGTCTAACCTGCATCCCAAGTTTTTCCAGAGGGGGCATCATGGGCGACGGAGCACCCACATCGGCCATGTCTGGCGAACCGGAACGCGTCACGGAGTCCTTACGCCCGCGGACCTGCCCCCAGGAAGTGACGCTGACTGACTTTCTTGCCGGGCTGCTCTCCGAAACGGACCGGGGCTCCGTCCTCGCACATGTGGAGAGCTGTGCGGACTGTCGGCGGGTCCTGGCGGCGGGGGATGGCGCTCAGGTCCTGCCCGACGCTCCAACGGTCCTCGTGCCGGCGCCTTCCCAGCCACTGCGGCCTGGCACCCGGGTCTCCCGCTACGTGGTGCGAGAACCCCTCGGCTCCGGTGCGATGGGCGTCGTCTTCGCGGCGGATGACCCAGAGTTGGGACGCCGGGTGGCCCTCAAGATGCTTCGCCCCGAGGGACGCCAACGCGAAGAGCTGCAGCAGCGGCTGCTGCGCGAGGCACAGGCGCTGGCCCGACTCTCCCACCCCAATGTCGTCACCCTCTACGACGTGGGCACCCATGGAGACGGGGTCTTCCTCGCCATGGAGCTGGTGGAGGGCACCACCCTGGCGGAGTGGATGAAGCAGCCTCGTTCCTGGAAGGAGGTGCTCCGCGTCTTCCTCGAAGCCGGCAAGGGCCTCGCCGCCGCTCACGCCGAAGGCCTCGTGCACCGCGACTTCAAGCCCGCCAACACCCTCCTGGGCAAGCACGGCCGCGTCTTCGTGACGGACTTCGGCATCGCTGGGCCCCTCCACCCGAACGAGGGCGCTCCCCTCCAAGAGCACGACACGGCCCCCGTCGCCTCCGTGAGACACCTCACCCGGACGGGCCAGCTTCTGGGCACGCCCGCCTACATGGCCCCGGAGCTCATGCGCGGCCAGCACGCGGACGCTCGCTCCGACGCGTTCAGCTTCTGCGTCGCGCTCCACGAGGCCCTCTTCGGCGTGCGCCCCTTCCAGGGCGAGACGCTGAAGCAACTGGCCCAGGCCGCGCGGCAAGGCAGCATCAGCCCCCCGAAGTACGAGGTGAAGCTTCCAGCCCGCGTCCGGCGCGCGCTCCTCCGGGGACTCAGTTCCAGCCCCGAGGAGCGCTTTCCCTCCATGGAGTCCCTCCTGGCGGAGCTCACCCCTCGGCCCATCCGGTGGCTTGCGCGGATGATGGCCACCGCCGCCGTGGCCGGAATCCTGGGCACCCTGGTGGCCTACGGAGCGGCGAATCGGGAGGGCAGTCACTGCGAGCAGGAAGTGGAGAAACTCGCGGCGGCCTGGAGCCCCGCGCGACGCGAGCGGATCCGCACGGCCTTCCTCTCCACGGGCGCGCCCTACGCCTCCCAGGCCTGGGAGCAGCTCGCGTCGGTGCTGGACGCCTACGCCGCCCAGTGGCGGACGCTTCGCACCGAGGCCTGCATGGCCGCGGGCAGTGACACCGCGGACGGCGCCTGGCAGACGGCCGCGTGCCTCGACGCGCGGCTCTGGCAGCTCGCCGCCGTGACCGAGGTGCTGGAAAAAGCGGATGTGCAGACGGTGCAGAACGCGCACCCGCTGACCACCTCTCTCGAAGGGCTCGCCAGCTGCCGGGACGCGCCCGGCCTCTCCGCCCGACCGCAGCCGCCCGAAAGCCTCCGCGCCCAGGTGGATGCGGCACGGCACAAGCTGGCGCAGGCCCGCGCCCACCGCCTGTCGCACCGGTTCACCGACGGCCTCGCGGTGACGTCAGCCCTCATCGAGGAGCTGAAGGGGCTCGACTACAAGCCGCTGGAGGCGGAGGTGTTCCTGGCCCACGGCGTGTTCCTCGGGGGCCTCAACAAACCGAAGGAAGCGGAGGCGTTCCTCTACCAGGCCCTGTGGGCGGGCGAGGCCGCGCGTGACGACGAGACGGTGGCACGGGCCTGGCTGGAGCTCATCCGGGCGGTGGGCGAAGAGCAGTCCCGCCCCGACGAAGCGGAGAAGCTCATCCGGCACGCCCGGGCCGCCATCGAGCGGCTGGGGCGGGAGCGCTTCCCGGACATTACGACGGACCTCCACATGCGGCTGTCTTCACTGCGAGAGTCGCACGGCCAGCTCGCCGAGGCCGAGCAGGAGGCGCTCCAGGGTCTGGAGTTCTCGCGCAGGAGGAATGGCCCGGACAGCCTCCGCATGCCCAACTTCCTCCACCAGTTGGGACGCATCCGCTACGGCCAGGGCCGCTATGAGGATTCGCTGAAGCTCCATCGCCAGGCCCTGGAACTGCATGAGCGCCTGCTGGGCCCCGACAACCCGGCCCTCGTGACGTCCTACAACCGGGTCGCCACTGCGTCGCTGAAGATGGGACGGCACGCCGAGGCCCTCAGCGCCTGGCGCAGGGCCCTGGCCCTCCAGGAGGCGTCCTCCAGCCCGGAGACCACCCCTCTGGGGAGGGTGCTGCTGAACCTGGCCGGGGTCTCGCGCGTCGACGGCCGGCTGGAGGAGGCGCGGTCCCAGGTCGAGCGGGCACGCGCCATCTTCGAGCGGGCCCGGGGCCCCGACCACATCACCGTCATCTTCGCGCTCTCGGAGCAGGCGGTCCTCGCCCGCGAAGCGGGCCAGGGGGCCGAGGCGCTGGCCTTCGCCACCGAGGCCCTGGAGCGCGTCCAGCGCTCACTGGGCCCGGACACGCCGCGCGCCGCCCTACCGCTGACCGTCCGAGGCCAGGTGCACCTGAAGGCGGGCCGCTACCCCGAGGCACGGCGCGACCTGATGGACGCGCTGACGCGGCTGGAGAAGGACGATGGCCCGGAGGGAGGAAAGACGGTGCCCGTGCTGCTGCCCCTGGCCGAGCTGGCCCTGGCGACCCACACCCCGAAGGAGGCGCTCGCGTACTGCGAGCGTGCGCGGAAGGTCGCGGAGACGGCCGATGGCGAGGAGTCCGAGGACGGTGCCAGCGCCCTGGCCTGTGCTGGGGAGGCACATCTGGCGCTGGGCGCGGTGGCGGAAGCCGTCCCCCTGCTCGAGCGCGCCCGGCGCATCCAGACCCGTTGGGGCGAGGCCAAGGACCCGAAGGTCGCCGGCAAGACCGCCTTCCTGTTGGCCCGGGCGCTCCTGGAAACGCGCGCCGCCCAGGACCGGGCGCGGGCGCTCGCGATGGCCGAGGAGGCCCGGAAGCGGCTGGAGCCCGTGGGAGTCCGAGGCCGACAGGAGCTCCAGACGGTGCTGGCCTGGCAGCGGAGCGAGGGGAAGCAATGAGCGAGGAACGGAAGACAGACGCACTGGCGGCGCTGCTGCGGGAGCACCTGCCACGGGAGCAGCGCGCGGAGCTGGAGGCCGTGGAGCGACTGGAGGTGCTGCTGCACGAGCACGTCGAGGCGGCCCGGACCGGGTGGCCTACGTTGCAACTCCCGGCAGAGACCTTCGTGCGACACCTGGCCCGGCACCTGCCCGCGGGCAAGGTCTCGGAGGCGCTTCGCATCCTCAACGGTGCCGACCTGTACCTCGCGTGCGCCTGCGCCACCGGAGCGCCCGCGGCCCTCCGCGCCTTCGAGCAGGACATCCTCCGGCACATCCCCTCCCGGCTCGGGAGGGTGTCACCCAGCATGGTGGACGAAGTGCTGCAGGTGCTGCGCGAGCGGCTGCTGGTGGGCAGCGCCAGCGCGCCACCGAGGATTGCGACCTATGGAGGCCGAGGGCCCCTCCTCACGTGGGTGGGCATCATCGCCGCGCGCATCGCCGGGGAACTGGTGGGCCGGGACGAGCGCCATCAGCTCGTCGCGGAGCCTCCCGAGGAACTCGCGCGGCTGCTGGCCCCGAGCGACCCCGAGTACGCGCTGCTGCGCGAAGACGCGCGCCAGCTCCTCGTCGAGTCGCTCCGAAAAGCAGTGGCGATGATCTCCGAGCAGGAACGAACCCTGCTGCGCTTGCACCATTTCCATGGGTTCACGATGGACCGGCTGACGCTCATGTATGGAGGCTCACGCTCCGGCGTCGCTCGCAGGCTCGCCGATGCCCGCGAGCAACTGCTCGAGCGCGTTCGCATGGAGCTCACGCCCCGGCTGAAGCAGGACCAGCTCACACTGGAGAGCCTCCTGGGACTGGTCAGCAGCCGACTGGATATCAGCCTCATTGGATTGCTGGGCTGAAGCCCCTCGCACCCGTCTTCCAGGCGTGAGCGGTCGAGCCGCCCGTGCGGGCATGCCTCCCGAGGTTTTTTGGGACGCCGGTGGGCCCACGCCCTCTTTCTCCTCGATTGGAGGGGCGGGCCTGCTTCAGGCCCGACCCTCCAATCACAAAACCCCCATCAAGAGGAGAGGTCCCATGGGCTCAGTGAATGCGGTCGGTGGTTCTGGTGGTGCTCCGAAAGTCGATCCCGCCGAGGCACAGCGCCGCGCGGAGGCGGCCCGGCAGAAGGCAGAGGCGGCGCGGCTCGCCGCCGAGGCCCGGCGCAAGGCGGCGACCGAGGCCCGCGACAACCTGACGCAGGCCAAGCGCGACGCGGATGGCGCGCGACGGCAGAAGTCCTCGGCGGAGAAGGCCGTCACCGATGCACGCAAGGCCGCGGAGCGGCCGGGTCAGACACCCGCGGAGGCGAAGAAGTCGAAGGAAGCCCTCGCCGACGCGGAGAAGAAACTCAAGGAAGCCACCGATGCGTCCCGGGCCGCGGCGCAAAAACTCCAGAGCGCGGAGGAGAAGGCCGCTCTGGCCGCGAAGGGCGCCGAGGAGGCCATGCTCAAGGCGAACGCCGCGGCCGTCGCGGAAAGCAAGACGCCGCCCTACAGCCAGAAGGACATCGACAAGGTGAAGCCGACGAAGAACGAGCTCGACTCGGCCTTCGAGGGCACGAGTCGAAAGGCAAAGCTGGAGAAGCTGCTGGGCTTGACGCCCCCACCGCCGCAGGAAGTCATCCAGTCGGCCGGGACGGGCGAAGCGCCTGGGATTCCCGTCGACGCGAAGTACACGAAGGACGTCTCCCCTGGACCCTTCGGGCAGACGTCCACGGCCCCGTCCGCCGACACCTGGTTCCACCAGCAGCAGGGAAGCAACACAGGGGTGGTGCCTCCCGACGTGGCCCGCGGCAACCCCGTCCCGCCCATGCTGGATGGCAGCTCCCCATCGCCGGTGACGTCGGAGCCGTAGACACAGTCAGGCGCCATGCGCGAGAGGGCGTGATGACTCTTTCTACCTACGGCAATGCAAGATCGGTTTTGTCGAGCGTCCTGTCGCAACATGACACCTGTGTCTGGGTCCTGGTCCTCGGGCTCACCCTCCTCCCCCTGGGAGCCCGGGGCGACGTCTCCCCCGACGTGCACCGCTGCGTGGTGTTCGTCCACCAGTTGTTCGAAGACCTCGAGTACGAGCGTGCACTCGAGCAGGTCGTCCACGGAAGGAGTCTGTCGAAGGGGCCCGAGGATCAGGTGGTGCTGTCGCTCTATGAGGGCGTCATCCTGGCGGAGCTGAGCGGAAGGTTGAGCGGCGCCGAAGTCGCCTTCAAGGACGCCCTCTTCTTGAATCCCGACGCGAAGTTGCCGATGACTGTCTCACCCAAGGTGGAGCGGCACTTCGAAGCGGTGCGCCAGGGGGTCCTGAGCGAGCTGGCCGCGCGAGGAGACCGTGAGCCCCTGAGGCTGGAGCTCCCCTCAGGCACACCGCCGGATCAGCCGATCCTCGCGGTGGTCCCGGGACTCCCGGAGTCTTCATCCTCTCCGGTGTCGGAGGTGTCCGGCTCGCACGCATCATTGCGAGACCGAGCAATCATCCCCGCCGTGACGGGCGGGGCCCTCGTCGCCGCGGCGGGCGTCGTCTGGGGATTGGCGGAGGGGAAGAAGTCGAGGCTGGCTGACATGGCGTCGGACATCCCCACGGGGGCCGATGCCAGGAACGTGGCCAACAGCGCGCGCCGGATGCAGACAGTCTCCGTGGGGATGCTGGTGGGAGGCCTGGTGGGGCTGGGCACCGCCACGGGAATGTACCTGCTGGGGGGAGAGCCGAAGGAGCCGGCGCCCCTGCGATTCGGGCTGGATGGGACGTCCGTGTTCGTGTCTGGGAGGTGGCCATGAAGGCCCTGCTTCGTTTGACAAGCCTTGGAATGCTGGTGCTCGGCGTCCATGTCGCTGCGTGCCTCGACGTCGACGACGCGGTGGACCGATTCTGTCGCGGTAGACCTGGCGCCTGCCCGGTTGAGGCGCCGGATGGGGGCCCTGACGGCAATGGCATCCTGGATGGAGGTGACGCTGGAGGTGTGCCGGGCGGCGAGGATGGTGGACTGGATGGCGGGGACGGTGGACTGGACGGTGAGAGCGACCGGGACGGCGGCGCGGACGCAGGGCTTCCGGATGGCGGGCGCGAACCGCCGGGGTGGAAATCCGTGACATCGATGCAGACACGGCGCACAGGCCATACGGCCACGGAGCTGCAAGACGGCCGGGTGCTCGTCGTTGGCGGAAGCAGCACGGGTAACAACCCAGGGGACAGCCCGACGAACACCACGGAGCTCTACACCGCCTCAGCCAACAGTTGGCATCCCGGGCCGAACCTCGGGACGGCTCGCGTGGGCCACACCGCCACCCTGTTGGAGAATGGCAATGTATTGGTGGTCGGGGGGCGGGGTCCCGCAGGCGAAGCGCTGAGCAGTGCTGAAATCTACAACGTGGATGCGAATCAATGGACTCCTGCCACTCCCATCCCACTTGGAGCACGCGCCAACCATGCCGCCATCTTGCTGCCCTCACGGAAGGTGCTGGTGGCGGGTGGCGGGAACTCGGAGCTCGATGGGCTGGACACCGCCGCGATCTATGACCCGAACGACGACTCCTGGACGAATGCTGGGAACATGAAAGTTGAACGCAATGTGCTGACACTCACCCTGCTGGACGGGGGGGTGGTGTTGGCCATCGGAGGCTTCAATCGCTATGGAGCGGAGACGACCGCCGAGGTCTACGACGCGAAGCAGCCAGATGCAGGCTGGCGACTCCTTGGGGAGCGGATGGAGGATGGACGCAACGGGCACGCCTCGACGCTGCTGCCCTTGGGAGGAATCCTGGTGACCGGCTCCCTCGAAGGCTCACCTGGAACGGTCCTCAAGACGGTGGAGCTCTTCGACCCGAGCAGCGATTCCTGGACGCCCCAGGCAGACATGAGGGAAGCCCGCTTCCTGCACACGGCGACCGCTCTACCCTCGGGCGAGGTGCTGATTGCCGGCGGGTATTCCAGCCCCTACGCGAAGCCGCGTGCCTCCGCGGAGATACTCCGGCGAGATGGCGGCTGGGAGCTTATCGCCCCCATGGCATCGGCGCGCGTCTCGCACACCGCGACGTGGCTGGAATCGGGGAGTGTGCTCATGATTGGAGGCTCTGACGGCGGCGTGGTGCTCAACACCGCCGAGCGGTACGTCCCATGACGCCACCGCGCCAGGCGTCTCGTGTTCTCTTCAAATGCGCACTGAAAGGGGTTCTGCGCCTCGTGTCCCAGGCGCGGGTGACAGTTCCGGAGCCCTCCGGTGTTCCCTCTTCCGCCGCATCATCCGGGAGGGAAGCACATGGCAGGACGTCGATTCATCGCGTGCACGGTGGGTGTCTTCGTGCTCGCGGGCTGTACCGAGACAGGAACCTTCGTCGAAGCCAGTCCCGAACCCGTGACGTCCCAGGCGGAGCTGGTGTCTCCGGCCCTGGCGCTCGCCGGGAAGCAGCACTTCCAGGAGGCGCTGCCCGGCACCAATGGCCGCTCCTGCGCGACGTGCCACGTCCTCTCCGACGACACCGCCCTCACGCCCGCGCACGTGGAGGCCGTCTGGGCGAAGAACCCCGGGGACCCGCTGTTCAATCGCATCGACGCGGATGACCCCACCGCCCCCGTGCCGACCTATGCGCACCTCAAGAAGGGCCTGGTGCGCGTGGTGCTCCCCCTTCCCCCGAACATGGATGTCATCGACGTGCAGGGGAACGTCATCACGTCACCGGACCGGAGGATTTCCGTCTGGCGCGGCGTGCCCAGCATCGCGGACACCGGCTTCCCCGGCCCCTTCCAGTTCGATGGCCGCGAAACGAGCCTCACCGACCAGGTGCAGAGCGCCGTCACGAACCACAGCGAAGGCGGCACGGTGCCCGGCCCGGTGCGCCAGCGCATCGCCGCGTTCGAGCGCAGCGTGTTCAGCTCCCCCCGCGCCCGCTTCGTGTCGGACCTGCTCCAGTTGGGCTTGCCCTTGAGCGACATCCCGGATCCCGACGCGCTCCTCGTGCTCGATGCGGGCGAACGCCGCGGCCGGGACGTCTACGCGCTGGCCTGCGAGGCGTGTCACGGAGACCGCACCAAGAACCGCATCGTGCGGCGCGACGTCCACGACGCGCTCTTCTATTCCTTCAAACCCAATGGCAACATCCAATTCAACGTCACGCCCGGACAGCCACCGAAACCCGCCAGCGTGCCCCACCCGCACAGCGAGTTCCTCAACATCGGCTTCGCGTACATGACGTACCTGGGGCAGCGCGGCGTCGTTCCTCTCTTCAACGACTCCGTGCCCTTCCCCCAGTACCGCTTCCGCTTCTACACGGACGCCACCCGGCAGCATCCCGTCACCGACCTGCCGCCCATCCCCGTCACCGCGAGCGGAGATCCGAACGACATCGTCCCCGCGCTGGATGAACACGGCGCGCCCATCACCGGCCCGGCGCTCGCGGCCCAGTGGTATTCGACGGACCCCGGCCGCGCGTTGATCAGCGGAGACCCCGCGGAGTTCGAGGCCTTCGACGTCCCTTCCCTGCGCGGCATCGGCCGGTCCGCGCCGTACTTCCACGACAACAGCCACGCCACGCTCGCGGACGCGGTGGACACCTACAGCCGCTTCATCCTGCCCGGCACCGGCTTCACCGGGCTCGTGCTGCCGGTGCACCCGCCCGAGTTCCCGGGCGGACCTCCGGAAACGCTCACCCCCACGCAGAAGCAGGACCTGGTGCGCTTCCTCCAGCGGCTGTGAGCCTTCAGCGCCGCCACGGCCGGTCCGGCGCGGGGGCCTTCGCGGAGGGCGGAAGGAAGGTGTGGGCAAGGCCCGTGAGTCCCGGTGCGAGGAGCTCGTCGCGGATCCTCCGGGCCAGCGCCTCCGCCTCGTCCGCGTGTCCGGGCTTCGGGGTGAATTTCGCGGACCACTCCACGAAGGTCTGCCCGGTCGCCGTCACCGGCGTCACCCGCAGCTTCGCCTGGTAGTCGCGCACCGGCAGCGGCCCCTCCAGCATCGTGTACACATAGCTGCGCGCGTGCGCGTCGTGCTCCAGCCTCGCTTCCAGGAACACCGCGCCATCCCGCGTGGTGAGCCGGCGCAACGGCCCCGCCCCCGGCCCGGGGTGGGCCACCCGTTCGCTGGAGAGGATGCCCGGATGCCAGCGAGGAAGGCTGTCAAAGCCTCCCACCCGGTCCCAAACGACATCCACGGGTGCCTGGATCAGTTGACTCGCGTAGGCCTCGAACATGGGGTGCCTCTCGTCGTTCATGAATCACAAGAAGGGGACGCGCGGTGACGGTGACCATGCGGCCTTGGGGTGCCCACCCTCCGGCGGGCAGCCGTCCAGACGCACGGGACGTCACTCGTGCGCGGACGCTCAGACGGCTGACGTGTCCAAGGCACCACAGGCTCCACCCCGGGCAGGACCGCGGGCGGTCGCACCTCCCGCGCAAAGCCATACCGCCAACAGTCCGCCCACCCCGCCCCATCGATCCATGCGCATGCAGCTCCTCGTGTCAGCTCAAAGTGGCGCTGGATGTGAGGCAAAGCTCGCGGGCGCGATACTGTCCGGAAGGGCCGTTCGTGGCCGTCCGCATCGCGGGCCAGGGCGCGTGTGGCCCCGCGATCAGTGGCCTACCTGAGAGGACTCGTACTCCAGGGCAATGCCTCGCGGTCTGCGAAGCATTGTCGTGGCATGCGTGTTGAAAGCGCACCGCGACTGTCCTTGCCGAGGAGACGCCCGATGACTTCCGTTTCCATCACCGAGTACGAAACTCGCCTGTATTGGCAGGGAGAGAGAGGGGCGGTGCTGACAAGCGACCAGGCGCCCCCTGTCCCGATTGGCCTGCCCCTGAACGCGGCGGAGGAGTGCTCCGATGGGAGATGGGCCCCGGAGGCCCTGCTGGTGGGCGCGGTGGAGGGCCGGACCCTGCAGGCCTTCCTGGATGACGCCAGGGAGGCAGGCGTGCGCGTGCTCTTCTACCAGAGCACCGCGATGGCCCGGCTGGTGAGCGGCGGACGGGAGCAGGTCGCCTGCTTCACCGACCTCATCGTGCGCCCCCACGTCGCCGTGGGCAGCACGACGGAGGCCGAGCTGGCACGGCAGCTCTTCGCGGCCCTGCCCACGCGCTGCTTTCCCAGTTCCATGCTCCAGCTCACCCCGCGCATCGAAGCGGTGGTGGAGGTGTGGGCCGTGACGCGGCCTTCGAACGGGGGTGGAGCACTTCGCACCGCCAGCGTATCCCCGGACGCGGATGGCTTCGCGCCCGCCCCGGGCGGATGACCCGGGCCGTTGAAAAGCGGTCACCGGCGGACACCGGGTGACGCAGCCCGGTGTCCCGCAGGCAGGGCATGCACAGTGTGGGAGCACATGCCGACGAATCCACAGACGAATCCGCCGACGAAGCCCGTGAAGGAGCCGGACCCGAAGCCCACGCCTGAAATCGAGCCGCCCCGGCCCCAGGTGCCGGAGAAGGATCCGCCGCAGCGGGAGCCCCAGCGCCGGGAGCCTCCGCCGCCCCAGCAGGATCCTGAAATCCAACCGGGCATCCAGGAGCCGCCGGCCCATGATCCGAACCGCCCCGGACCGCCCGACATCATCGCGGGTCCGGCGGTCTGAGCAGGAGCGCCCGGGAGGGAGGTCCCGGGCGGCGATGCAAGTGGATGCGAGGGATCGTAGAGTCCAGCGCGCTCCCCGCGCGTCATGTCCACTCCGCCTCCGTCGCCGTCCCTGCCCCGAGCCGTCTCGTTCGTCCTCGCCTGCGGTGTGCTCATGGGCGCGCTGGGCGCGGGGACCGGAGCCTGGGCGCCCGGGTCCCGCATCGCCGTCCTGGCGGGAGGCGCGCTACTGCTCGCGGCCGCGGGCGCCTTCCTGGCCCTGCGCGCGCTGGCCAGGACGCGGGAGGAATGCTCCCGGGCCCTGAAGCGGGCGGATGACGCGCGGGCCCTGCGCGACGCGGTGATGGACATCACGCCGGTGGGCTTCGCCTTCTTCGATCGCGACCTGAAGTACGTGCACGTCAACGCCGCGCTCGCAGCGATGAACGGCCTGCCCGCGAGCGCGCACCTGGGCCGCCACGTCACGGAGGTGCTGCCCGCGCTGGGCACCGTGCTGGCGCCCCGGCTCGCCCGCGCGCTGGAGACCGACACGCCCCTGCAGGACGTCAGCCTCCAGGTGGAGACGCCCGCCGCCCCGGGCGAGGCGCGCTTCTGGTTTGGCGGCTACTCGCGCGTGCGCGGCTCCGGTGGCGAGGTGCTGGGTGTCATCGCCTCCCTGTCGGAGGTCACCGAGCGGCTGCGCGCCGAGCAGTCCCTGCAGGAACACGAAGGGCGCCTGGACGTGCTCACCCGGTCGCTGCCCGACTACCTGTGGGGCGGCAAGCTGCGCGGCGGCGTGCTGCGGGACTTCTACTGCACGCCCGTCATCGAGCGCACCACGGGCTATCCCGCGAGCGCCTTCACCAGCACCGGGCCGGAGGGCACGCCCGCGCCGCTGTGGGCGGAGATGATCCACCCGGAGGACCGGGCCCGCTACCGCGAGTGCATCGAGGGACTGTCCCCCGGCACGGAGGCGGAGGTGGAGCACCGGATCATCTGCGCCGACGGCCGCGTGCGCTGGGTGCGAAGCCGCGCCGCCGCCTCCGGCCTGGACGCGCAGGACGCCGTGCACCTGGGCTGCGTCGTCACGGACATCACGGACCGGCGGCTCGCGGATGACTTGCGTCAGCGCCTGCATGACAGCTTCCGCCGCTCCGCCACGGAATGGCGCCGCACCTTCGACGCCGTGTCCTCGCCCCTGTTGGTGCTGAGCACCGACGGCATCATCCACCGCCTCAACGGCGCCGCTGCCGCGCTCTTCCAGCAGGCCGACCCCACGGGCCAGCCGCTGGCCTCCACCGTGGGCGCGCCCCCCTGGTCCAGCGCGGGCCCCCTGGTGGAGGAGCTGCACCAGACGCACGGCACCGCGAACCGCCAGGTGCACGACGCCGCGTCCGGCCGCACCTGGGAGCTGGCCGCCGCGTGGGTGGATGAGGCCGGCAGCGAGGACCCGCGCATCATCCTGGTGGCCACCGAAATCACCCGGCTCCTGGAGCTGCAGGCGCACGTGCGCCGCAGCGAGACGATGGCCGCGATGGGCGCCATCGTCGCGGGCGTGGCCCACGAGGTGCGCAACCCGCTGTTCTCCATCTCCGCCGTGGTGGACGCGGTGGAGGCCACCTTCGGCACGCGTCCCGAGCTTCAGCCCTACCTGGACGTGCTGCGCGGCGAGGTGCGCCGGCTCACGCACCTCACCCAGGAGCTCTTCGAATACGGCCGGCCCGCCCGGGGCGAGTGGACCGACGGCGCGGTGACGTCCGTGGTGTCGGAGGCCCTGTCCTCGTGCGAGCTCGCCGGGGAGAAGGCGGCGGTGAAGCTCACCCGCCAGTTGTCGGAAGGGCTGCCCCCGGTGCGCATGGACTCGCGCCGCCTGTTCCATGTCTTCCGCAACGTGGTGGAGAACGCCGTGCAGCATTCGCCGCAAGGGACCACCGTGCACCTGGCCGTGGAGGCCGTGGAGGAAGCGGGCCGCCCCTGGGTGCGCTGCACCGTCCACGACGGCGGGCCCGGCTTCAAGGCGGAGGACCTGCCCCACGTCTTCGAGCCCTTCTTCAGCAAGCGCCGGGGCGGCACCGGCCTGGGATTGTCCATCGTCCAGCGCATCCTGGAGGAGCACCAGGGACGCATCCGTCTGTCCAACCATCCGGCGGGAGGCGCCGAGGTGACCATCCTGCTGCCCGTCAGCCCCCCGGCCGCCAACTCCGGCCCTTCCCCGCAGTCGCAAGCCTCATGACCCGCACCCGCATCCTGCTCGTGGACGACGAGCCCGGCGTCCGCCTGGGCATGAAGGGCTACCTCACCCAGCACGGGTTCGACGTGGACGAGGCCACCAGCGTCGCCGAGGCCCAGGAGGGCTTCCGCTCGCACCGGCCCGACGTCGCCGTCATCGACTACCGGCTGCCGGACGGCACCGCGCTGGAGCTGCTGCCCCGGCTCAAGGAGATCGACGCGGCGGTGCCCCTGGTGGTGCTCACCGGCCATGGCTCCATCGAGCTGGCGGTCCAGGCCGTGAAGGAGGGCGCCGAACAGTTCCTCACCAAGCCGGTGGAGCTGGCGGTGCTCAAGGTGGTGCTGGAGCGGCTCGTGTCCCAGCGCCGCGAACGCCAGCGCCACGCCGCGGACCGCTCGCGCACGGCCCGCTCGCGGGTGGATCCCTTCCTGGGCGACAGCGCGGCCATCCGGGCGCTGCGAGATCAGGCGGAGCGCGTGCGCGACAGCGACAGCCCCGTGCTCGTCACCGGGGAGACGGGCAGCGGCAAAAGCGTGCTCGCGCGCTGGTTGCATGAGGGTGGCTCGCGCAAGGACGCGCCCTTCGTGGACCTGAACTGCGCCGCGCTGTCCAAGGACCTGCTGGACTCGGAGCTGTTCGGCCATGAGAAGGGCGCCTTCACCAGCGCGGTGGCCGCCAAGCAGGGCCTGCTGGAGGTGGCGGACCGGGGCACCCTGTTCCTGGATGAGATTGGCGACATGGACGTGGCCGTCCAGCCCAAGCTGCTCAAGGTGCTGGAGGAGAAGCGCTTCCGCCGCCTGGGCGACGTGAAGGACCGGCGCGTGGACGTGCGGCTCGTGGCCGCCACGCACCAGGACCTGTCGCTGGCCTCGCGAGAGAAGCGCTTCCGCAGCGACCTGTACTTCCGCATCAGCACCCTCATCCTCCACGTGCCCGCGCTGCGCGAGCGCGCCGAGGACGTGCCGGTGCTCGCCCGCCACTTCCTCGCGGAGATGGGCGGCGCGCGCGGCCGGGGTCAGGTGGAGCTGGAGCCCGACGCGGAGAAGGCCCTGATGACCTACGGCTGGCCGGGCAACATCCGCGAGCTGCGCAACGTGCTGGAGCGCGCCGTGCTCCTGTCCGGCGCAAGCCGCCTGTCCCGGGGCGACCTGCGCTTCGAGTCCATTCCCCATGAGGAACCGCTGGGTGAGGACCTCACGCTGGAGGAGCTGGAGCGCCGCCACATCGAGCGGGTGATGGCCCGCGAGGGCGGCCACGTGGAGCGCGCGGCGACGAAGCTGGGCATCTCCCGCAGCTCGCTCTACGCGAAGCTCAAGGGCTGGCAGCACCGGGGCCCCTGAAAGCCGCATCCCCTGGAGCCCCAACGGAGTCCGGATTCCGGAGGACATTCCAGAACCTGGAATCCTCCGGGGCTCCGGCCCCACCCTTCCCCGCCAATCCCGCGCATTGACTGGGATTGGCTCACCTGGCTGTGCATGGCACACCCGCTGCACTGTCCTGGGGCATGCACGGGAAAATCCTCCTCCTCGATTCGAAGCCCCCGGTTCGTGGGGCGACGGCGCGTCACCTGACGGCCGCGGGCTTCACCGTCCTCACGGCGCGCACGGGTGCACAGGCGCGAAGCCAGTTGGACGCCAACCTGTTCGACGCGGTCCTCATCGACCATCCGTTCGGCCGTCCCGGGATGGATGAAGGGCTGACGTTCGCGCGGGAGCTGCGGGAGCAGGACGCCATCGTCCCCATCCTGCTGATGACGGCCCTGCCCCTGGAGGAGGTGCGGCAGCTCGCGTGGGCCAGCGGCATCACCAAGCTGCTGCCCAAGCCGCAGCTGATGCCGGTGCTGATCCTCCACCTGTCCGCGCTCATTCCGCACGCGGACAACGAGGATGAGCTGCACCCCATCCCCATGCGCGAGTGACACGCAGCGACGCGCGGGGAGCGAATCCGGATTCTGGAAAATGGATTCCGCAAGCTGGACGCAGCCGTCCGGCCCGCGCCGCCGTGCCGTGCAAGCCCCTGGAAGTACTCAGTCCCCCTGCTGTCCCGAAGCTGGCCCTGGCCTTGCTCATGCCCTCCTGTGTGCCCCGGAACCTGTTGATCATCGATGACGAAGCCGTGCTGTGCTGGGTGCTCGGCCGCTTCTTCGTCAGCGCGGGGTACGCGGTGGACTCCGCCACGGACCTGGACGGGGCGTTGGAGCGGGTGACGCACGGGCATTACGACCTGGTCATCAGCGATTTGCGCCTGAGTGGGACGCTGTCCGAGGAAGGGCTGGTCATCGCGGAGCGGGTGCGGGCCTCCTCCCCCGCCACGCGCATGGTCCTGCTGACGGCGTTCGCCACTCCGGACCTGGGGCGCCGGGCCCGGGAGCTGGGGGTGGATCTGGTGTTGAGCAAGCCCCAACCGCTGCCGGCCCTGGCCGAGCACGTCTCGCAGTTGCTGTCCCCGCAGTGAGCCGCGGGCCGGATTCCGACGGCAGCGGGCCTGCCGGACGAGCGGGTGGACACGGCCGGCGACGGTTTCATCGACGCGCGTGACCCCGACAGCGACAATGACACCTCCCGGACGACAAGGAAGAACGTGGACCACGACGGCATGACCCAGCCCATCAAGACCGGCCGACACAGGGCGGGGCCCTTCCCGGCGCGGGGGCTTTCGCTGATGGTGGCGGTGGGCCTGACGCTGGGCGCGGCGTCGCGGGCGGACGCGCAGCCCACGGTGTCGCAGGCCATCGACGTGCAGCAGTACAAGCCGGGGCCGGGCGCCTACGACGTGCTGGGGCTGAACAGCGCCCGCGTCGCGCCGCACCTCACGTGGAACGTGGGCGCGTCACTCAACTACGCGCACCAGCCGCTCAACTTCTACGACCCGCGCGAGGACGCGTTCGTCTACCACATCGTGGAGCGCCAACTCTCGCTGGACCTGATGGGCGCGGTGTCCCTCTTCGACCGGTTGGAGGTTGGCGTGGTGCTGCCGGTGACAACCACTGGTTCGGAGCCCGCGGGCGCGGTGGCGGAGTCGTTCGCCAACGGCGTGGGCAAAACGGGCCTGGGCGACCTTCGCGTGGTGCCCAAGCTGGCGCTGCTGTCGGGGGGCTCGCTGAACCTCGCGGTGCTGGCGCCCTTCACGCTGCCCACCGCGGGCGGCTCGAACTTCCTGGGCTCGGACGGGCCCACCTTCCAGCCGCGCGTGGCCGGTGAGTGGGCCACGCCGCATCTGCGGCTGCTCGCCAACGTGGGCGTCAACCTTCGTCAGACGGAGCAGCTGCGCAACCTGCGCGTGGGCAATGAGTTCGCGTTCGGCGTGGGCGCGGAGGTGCCGGTGACGCAGGCGCTGTCCGCCCAGGTCACGTTCGCGGGCGCGGTGGGGCTGAAGGAGTCCAACACGGAGGAGGTCCCCCTGGAGCTCCTGGGCGCGGTGAAGTACCGCTTCGCCAACGGCTTCGCCGCGCACGTGGGCGCCGGCCCCGGCCTGACGCGCGGCTACGGCACGCCCGCCTTCCGCATCCTCGCGGGCCTGACCTTCGCGCCCGGAGGCCCGAAGCCCGCGCCCACCTGCGCGCTGGGCCCGGAGGACTTCGACGGCTTCCAGGACGACGACGGCTGCCTGGATCCCGACGACGACAACGACAGCATCCCCGACGTGAACGACATCTGCCCCACGGAGCCGGAGACGGTGAACGGCTACCGCGACGACGACGGCTGCCCGGACTCGGTGCTGGAGACGAAGCCTGCGGGTGAAGGCGCCGCGCCCCCGCCCGCGCTCAGCCTGCCGCCCGCTCCTGCGGACATGGACGGCGATGGCATCCCCGACACGGAGGACCGCTGCGCGGCGGCGCCGGAGGACGTGGATGGCTTCGAGGACGAGGACGGCTGCCCGGAGCCGGACAACGACCGCGACGGCATCCCGGACGCGAAGGACCAGTGCCCGCTGGAGGCGGAGGTCATCAACGGCGTGAAGGACGACGACGGCTGCCCGGACAAGGGCGAGTCCAAGGTGCGCCTGGAGAACTCGCGCATCGTCATCCTGGACAAGGTGTATTTCGCCACCGGCAAGGACGTCATCCTGCCGAAGTCCTTCGGCCTCCTGCAGCAGGTGGTGTCCATCCTCCGGACGCATCCGGAATTGGAGCGGGTGCGCGTGGAAGGCCACACCGACAGCCAGGGCGACGACGCGAAGAACCTCGACCTGTCCCAGCGGCGCGCGAACAACGTGCGCGACTGGCTGATGAAGGGGGGCATCTCCGGGATGCGCCTGGAGGCGGTGGGCTTCGGTGAGTCGAAGCCGGTGGACACCAACGACACGCCGCTCGGTCGGGAGAACAACCGGCGCGTGGAGTTCAACATCGTGAAGACCGCCGACACGGCGGAAGGAGTGACACCGTGAGGGCAAGCACCCCGTCGCTGATGCTGACCCTGACGCTGCTGGCGTCTCCCGCCGTCGGAGTCGCCGCGGAGGCGGACGGCCCCTGCGGGGGACTGACGTTCGACAACGGGCGGCTGACGACGGGCCGCCTCCTGGAGCCTCGGGGCGCCCAGACCGAGGCCTGCCTGCGCGAGGTGGCGGAGGCCGTGAAGGCCCGTCCCTCCATCCGGGGCCTCACCGTGGCCGCGAAGCTGCCGGACGCGCAGCGGCTGGACGGCCAGGGGCTCGCGGCGGCGAAGGCGGCCGCGGAGGTGCTGGTGACGGCGGGGATTCCGCGCACGCGGGTGTCCTTCGTGGCGCCCCCGGGCATCCCCGACGCACCGGGGCAGTTGCAGCTCGCGTACGTGGAGCGGCCCACCCAGCCGGCGGTGGCGCGGGTGCGCACCGCCAGCGGGCCGGTGTCCTCGGGCTCTGGCGAGGCGGCGATGCGCTCGCGCCTCGCGGGGGATTCGCTGTACGCGGGCGAGCTGGTGGCGACGGGGAAGAACGGCCGGGCGGAGCTGTCGCTGGCGGACGGAAGCGGCGTGTTCCTGTCGCCGGAGAGCGCGGTGCGCCTGGGCACGCTGGAGCTGACGGCGGAGCGCCAGCGCAAGGTGCTGCTGGACCTGGTGCGCGGCACGGTGGAGACGGAGGCGGCGCCCGGCGGCACGGGCTCCGTCTTCGAGGTGCGCACGCGCGGCGCGGTGGCCGGCGTGCGGGGCACGCGCTTCCGCGTGGTGCAGCAGGAGGACGGCACCAGCCGCGTGGAGACGCTGGAGGGCAAGGTGGCCCTGGGCGTGGACGCGGCTTCGGTGGACGTGGGCGCGGGCTACGGTTCGCGGGCGAAGCCGGCCCAGGCGCCGGAAGCGCCCCGGGCCCTGCTGGCGGCCCCGGTGCTGGAGCAGCCTCGCGGGGGCGTGTACCCGACGGTGCCCGCGCTCGTCTGGAAGGCGGTGCCCGGGGCGAAGGTATACCGGGTGGAGGTGGCGTCCTCGGCGGACTTCGCGGGCGACGTGAAGGTCCAGGAGTCGGCCACGCCGACGCTGTCGGGGGCGGCGCCGGGCCCGGGCAAATGGTTCTGGCGGGTGCTGGCGGTGGACGCGGACGGCTTCGTAGGCTACCCCTCGAAGATCTTCAGCTTCGACATCCCTGGATGAGATGAGCCCACCTGACCGCGCTCCCCTGCCCCTGCTGTCCTCGCCCGCGGTGCTGCGGGGGCTGGGCGCTGGCGTGGGCCTGCTGCTCGCGGTGGGCTCCGCGGTGATGGGCGGCGCGCCGGGCCTGGGCGAGCGCGCCCTGTATGACTTCGCGGTGAGCCGCCTGTTGCCCCCGCTGCCCACCACCGCGGACCTGGTGCTGGTGGAGGTGGACGACCGCGCGATCGCGGCGCTGGGTGAGCGCTGGCCGCTGTCGCGCGCCACCTGGGCCCGGGCCTTCCAGGCGCTGGCGGCGCAGCGTCCGTCCGCCGTGGTGGTGGACATCCTCTTCGACCAGCCCGAGTCGCGCGACGCGCTGGACCTGGGTGAGGACGTGCTGGAGCGCCTGCATACGTCGGGGCTGGCGCAGCTGCCCGAGGGCTCCAAGCTGGTCTCCGAGCTGGAGGCGCGGCTGCATGCGCAGGACGGGGATGCGCGGCTCGCGGAGACCTTCTCCGGGCTGGGCAAGGTCGTCCTGGGCAGCATGGCGCTGACGGACGAGGGCGGTGCGGTCCCCGGCGAGGGGGACACCCTGGCCCCGGTGGCCCTGCCCGCCGAAGGCCTGCGACTGAAGGCGAAGGGGCTGACCACGAACCTGGCCCCGCTGAGGATGACGGCCTGGAGCAGTGGGACGCTGAACGTGCTGGTGGACGCGGACGGCGTCATCCGGCGCTATCCCTACGCGGTGGAGGTGGGCGGGCGCGCGTGGCCCTCGCTCGCGCTGGCGACCGCGCTGCGCCTGTGGCCGGAGCGGTCCGAAGCGCTGCTGCGCGTGGCGGCCACCGACGACGGGGCCCCCCTGATGCGACTGCCTTCGCCGGACTGGTTGCCGCGCGTGAGCCTGGCGGACGTGCTGCTCGCGGGGCCGTCGTCGGTGGGGTTGGACCTGGCGCTTCGGGACAAGGCCGTCTTCGTGGGCGTCACCGCCACCGGGTTGCATGGCCAGAGCACCCTGCCCGGCCAGCTCGCCGTGCCGGGCGTGGAGATCCACGCGTTCGCGATGGACAACCTGCGCTCCGGCCGGGTGCTGCGCTCCACGGGACGGGCGGCGCTCACGGGGGTGGTGGAGACGGCGGTGGTGCTGGCGCTGCTGCTCTGGCGCCGGGGACGCGCGCGCACCATGGGCGCGGTGGTGGGGCAGGCGGCGCTGCTCCTCGTCGCGCACACGGCCTTCGGGGGCTGGCTGCTGGCGGACATCGGCTGGGTGGTGCCCCTGCTGCCCGGGGTCGTCGGGCTCGCGCTGGTGACGCTCGCGGAGGCGGTGGCGCGCACCGAGGACCTGCAACGGCAGCGCGGCGCGCTCAAGCGCCTCTTCGGACGCTTCCCGAGCGAGGCCGCCGTACCGCCTCCAGGAGGACCGAAGGCCGCCGAGGGCGAGGAGTCCTCGCGCTCCGTGCCGGGGGATTCACGGAGGTAGTGCGTCCTGGCCGCGACGCCGCCAGGTCGTCGCCCGGTGCCCGTCCCACCTGTCGGCCACCCGGCCCGGCCTGCCCGGGCGGAGGTGCCCTGATACGCGCGGGGGGCAGGCATGGCAGCATTGCCGTGAACCATGCCGCGCTACGCACTCATCGCCGAACCCGACTCCCACCGCGCCACGGCGCTGCTCGCGCTCGCGACCCAGGAAGGGCTGGAGGGCGTGGTCGCGCGCGACGGCGCGGAGGCCCAGGAGTGGGTGCGCCAGCGTGGGGCCCCGACGCTGCTGGTGACGGATCTGGCGCTGCCCAGGGTGGATGGGTTCGCGCTGCTGGCGTGGCTGCGGGGACGCTCGGACGCGGGCGGCATGGCGGTGGTGGTGGTGACGGCCTTCGACGAGCTGCGCGTGCGCGCGTGGCAGCTCAAGGACGCGCTGGGCATCCACGCGCTCCTCAGCCGGCGCGCGGGCCCGGAGGCGATGCGCGACGGCGTGCGACGCGCGCTCGCCGGGCAGCTCGCCGGGGGCGGCCTGCTGGAGTCCACCGCCGAGGAGGAGAAGCAGCGCCTGGCGCGCATCGACGAGCTGAAGCTGGTGGATCCCGGCCCTCCCGACGCGCAGTTGCAGGAGCTGGTCTCCGAGGTGGCCCAGGCGTTCGGCGTGCCCGTCGCGCTCCTCACGCTGGTGCTGGGCGACCGCCAGTGGTTCAAGGCCCACGTGGGCCTCACGGGCTCGCTGGCCCGGGACCGGGGCACGCCGCGCGACTGGGCCTTCTGCCACCACGTGGTGCAGGGGCGCGAGGCCATGGTGGTGCCGGACGCCACGCGCCACCCGGTGTTCCGCGACAACCCCCTGGTGCGCGACGGCATCGTCGGCAGCTACGCGGGCGCGCCGCTCATCACCGCCAGTGGCGACGTGCTGGGCTCGCTGTGCGTCATCGACACGCGGCCGTTGATGCTGGGCCCGGAGGACCTCGCGGCCCTGCGCGAGCTGGCGGGCCGCGTGGCGCAGAGCCTGGAGCACACGCAGGCCAGCAGCCGGATCCGCTCGCCGCCGCGCGCGGGGGGCCAGTCGGAGCCGGTGCTCACGGAGGCGAGCGCCCTGGCCCTTGTGCGCGAAGCCGTGCGCGCCCTGGACGTGCCGGTGCTGGTGGTGGCGCCGGGCCGCAAGCCCTACGCCGCCAACGCGGCGCTGGCGGAGCTGATGGGGCTGCCCGAGGAGCGGCTGTCGGGCATGTCCTTCGATTCACTGTGCCAGCACGTCGCGAACCTGAGCGCGGATCCGGGCGGCACGCTGCGGCAACTGGACCTCGCGGCGGAGGCCTCGCGGGGACTGCACCTGACGCTCACGCTGGAGCGGCCCCGGCCGCGCGTGGTGCGGTGGGTGGCCCGGCCCTTCGTGGTGCCCGGTGGCGTCGCGCAGCTGCTGTCGCTGATGGACCTGCGCGTCGGCTCCGACGTGAAGGGGGAGCGCGAGGGACTCCTGCGCCAGGACGCGCTCACGGGCCTGGACACCCGGCGCGTGGGCGAGGAGCGGCTGTCCAAGGAGATTGGCCGCTGCCGCCGTGAAGGGCTGCCCTTCAGCCTGGTGCTGGTGGACCTGGTGGAGCTGGGCGTGCTGAACCGCACGCGCGGCTTCGACGCTGGCGATGTCGCGTTGAGGGAGCTGGCCCGGCGCGCGGACGGTCTGTGTCCTCCGCCGGGGTTCGCGGTGCGATGGACTGGGGACACGTTCCTGCTCGCGCTGCCCGGAGCGGACGCGGTGGGCGCGGAGGCGGTGCGCCAGCAGTTCCACGACGTGCCCGGCGTGCCCGGACGCGTGTCCGTCGCCGTGACGGTGCAGGGCGAAGAGGATCCACACGGCACGCTGTCCCGCGCCCACGCCGCGCTCGCCCGCGCGAAGCCGGACCGGACCCAGGGCCCCGGCCGCGACTGAGGTCTCACGCGCCCGCGCGGCGCATGTGCGCGGTTGAAGGTCTGTTCCCCGCGCGCCAGTGCGTCGTCCCCCCGTCACGGCTTGTCCCGTGGGGCCGCGCTGACGAACCTGCACTCCCTGCTTCCTCGGAGAGGATTCCGACGAAGCCCGACAGCGGGGAGCCCATGAAGAAGCGCCTGAAGCGCCGTCCGTCGTTCCTGTCGAGGTTGCTGGTGAGCGCGGTCGCGGGCTTCGTCGTGGGAGTCGCGCTCGAAGCGGGCGCGGAGCCCCCGGAACGCACCGGGACGCCTCCGCCGGCGGCCAGGCCCCCGGGCCCCACGGTGGTGGTCTGCCTTGAAGGCACTCCCACCGGGGGCAACACCCAGACGACGTACACGCCGGGGCTCACCCGCACGCCCCGGCCCGTCACCGTCTCCACGACCGGAACCTTCGACTGCACCCTGCTGCTGGGAGGGCCGGTCGGCACCCCGACGCTGACCGCGACGGCGACCCTTTCCGGTGGCGCCTGTCCCCAAGCCCTGGACCCGGCCCCTCCCCAGACGACGCTGACGTGGGGGCCGAACGAGACCTCCACCCTGACCCTGAGCGCGCCGAAGGTCGAAGCCCAGGGGCCGCGCACCGTACAGACCTTCAGCGGCTTCGTCTCCTCGGGGAAGTTCTCCGGCGCGAATGTGGTCCGGACGGTGACGTTTGTCACCGCCGACCTGGCCGCGGGCTGTGCCTCACCCTCGGGCCTGATGAGCGCCCAGGGCTCTGCCACGCTGATCTTCGTCAAGCTCTTCTAATCGGAGGGGCAGCCCCCGCCAGTACGCCTGGGGGGCGTCGGATGCGTCAATGGCGTGAAAGTCACGAAGGCCCCGGCTATCGAAGGTCTTCTTTTCCGCCACCGGGACCCCGACGATGATTCCCTTCTCCGTACTCGACCTGTCGCCCGTCATCTCGGGAGGCGACGCCGGACTCGCCCTCCGCTGCACCCTGGACCTGGCCCGCCACGCGGAGGACTGGGGCTACCAGCGCTTCTGGCTGGCGGAGCACCACAACATGACGGGCATCGCGAGCGCGGCCACGTCGGTGGTCATCGGCCACGTCGCGGGAGGCACCTCCAAGATTCGTGTGGGCGCGGGCGGCATCATGCTGCCCAACCACGCGCCGCTCGTCATCGCCGAACAGTTCGGCACCCTGGAGACGCTCTACCCCGGCCGCATCGACCTGGGGCTGGGCCGCGCGCCCGGCACGGATCAACGCACGTCGCACGCGCTGCGTCGCAGCCTGATGGGCTCCGCGGACACCTTCCCGCAGGACGTGGTGGAGCTGCAGGGCTACTTCAAGGACCCCACGCCGGGCCAGGCCGTGCGCGCGGTGCCGGGCGCGGGCCTGCATGTGCCCCTGTGGCTGTTGGGCTCCAGCACCTTCAGCGCGCAGCTGGCCGCCGCCATGGGCCTGCCCTTCGCGTTCGCGTCGCACTTCGCGCCCGCGCAGATGATGAGCGCGCTGCACCTGTACCGCACCCAGTTCCGCCCGTCGGACGTGCTGAAGAAGCCGTACGCGATGATTGGCGTCAACGTCTTCGCGGCGGACACGGACGCGGAGGGCCAGCGCCTCTTCACGTCACTGCTCCAGGCGTTCATCAACCTGCGCCGGGGCCGCCCGGGCCCGCTGCTGCCGCCGGTGGACAGCATGGACGGTCAGCTCAACGAGATGGAGCTCGCGGAGATCGAACACATGCTGGCGTGCACCGTGGTGGGCTCCCCCGCCAGCGTGCGCGAGGGCCTCCAGGACCTCATCGCGCAGACGGGCGCGGACGAGCTGATGGTGACCGCGCAGATCCACGACCACGCCGCGCGGCTGCGCTCCTTCGAGATTGTCTCGCAGGTGCGCGACAGCCTCACGCGTGCGAACGCGCCTGCCGGACCGTCCCCGCAAGCCGCGCGATGAGCTGCGCGTCGCGGCTGCCGAACACGCGCCGCGCCCCGCCCGGCAGGCCCAGCACCAGGTAGTGCGTCTCCTCCACCAGCAGCAGCGCGGCGATGGAGGAGAAGAGGCCCACCGCGGTGAGGACGAGCCCCACCTCGTAGGCACCCCGCATCGCCGCGACGGTGACGGACAGCCAGGACAACAGGGGCAGCCCCACCGCCCCGCCCAGTCCCACCGCGAGCAGGTACGGCCACAGCTTCGGCGTGCGTCGCACCGTGTCCACCTGCCGCACGTCGCGCAGCGCCCAGGCCCTGCCGCCCACGACAAGCCGCTCGCGGGTGACGCGGACCTGGCCCGCCTGGAAGAGCGACGGCTCCCCTGCGTCCACCGCTTCCGGAGGAGCCGCCGGCCGGCGCTGCTCGACTTCACGTTCACGGACGGGGACGACGGGGTGCAGCACGGTGACGACGGCCATTGGTTCACCCATGGGTGGTCTCCAACGAGGGAAATTGTGTGCGCAGGAGGGCGCGCAGCTCATCGAGCGGACGGCCCAGCGCGAAACATGCCCGGGCCCCCTGACACAGGGCGCGGGACACCAGACGCTCATCCGCGAAGGGCAGCAGGACGAGGATGGGCACGGCGGCGGCGCAGGCCCGGGCGCGCATCAGCACCGGGAGGATGGCCTCGCCGCGCTCCACGTGCGCCAGCACCAGGTCCGGCCGCGCCGCGTCCGCAGCGTCGAGGAACAGGGCGATGCCCAGGTCGCCCAGCACGTCCGCCAGCAACGATGCCAGGGACTCATCCGCACCGAGCAGCAAGGCCCGGGTTGTGCGCAGGGACGCCACGACCCCAGACCACAGCAACGTCCGTGCCGGGACCACCGTCCCCGGGGGCCAACGAGTGATCACCTCCCGACCGTGGCAATCCGCCAGCAGGGCGTGGCGGATTGCCAGACCGGCCTGCCACCGCCCCGTGGGTGGGTGCGCCCTAGTGTCGATGAATGGACGCTGGGGCGGGGTGTGTCAGGGCCGTGTCCCAGGACGAACCCGCGCGCGGAAGCTCGAACCAGAACGTGCTCCCTGTCCCCCGCTCGGACATGACGCCGACGTGGCCCCCGTGCCCTTCCGCGAGCTTCTTGACGGTCGCGAGCCCCAACCCGAGCCCCTCGGCGACGCCTCCTTGCGCGCGGAAGTACGGTTCGAACAGCGAGGGCAGGTTCTCCGGGGCGATCCCCGGGCCCGTGTCGTGGATGTCCGTGCGAATCATGGCGCCCTCCTCCACCACCCGGAGGGTGATGCGGCGGGTGGACGAATCGCCCATGTACTTGATGGCGTTGCGGACCAGGTTGCCGAGCAGGCTCAGGTAGACGCCGGTGCTGCACGCGACCAGGATCGGGGGAACCGGCTCGCAATGAAGCTCGATGCCGGCCTGCTCCGCCTCCGCCTCGAAGCCGACCAGCAGATCCGAGATGACAGCCCTGGGTTCGGTCCGCGCCCCCGGGTCCGGCCTCGCGCCGGAGCGCGCGAAGTCGAGGAGCGCGCCCGTGATGGCGTCCGCGCGGGACAGGCTCCGGATGATGCGCTGGAGGGGCGCGCGGGACGCTTCATCCGGGCTCTTGCGCACCGCGAGCTCGGCGGACAGCCGGGCCGAGGACAGCGGATTGCGGATGTCGTGCGCGACGCGGCCCGCGAACTGCTCCAGCTCCTCGGCGCGCGTTTCGAGGAACCTCGTGTGCGCGTCGGCGAGTGCGCGCCGGGCCTGGAGCTCGCGATGGAGCAGCCACGCCACGACCCCGGCCAGGAGGCCACAGACCAAGTTGAGGCCCGTCGCGAGGACCAGGGTCTGCCGTCGGGTCTCCCGGATGCGCTCCGCCAGCTCCCGGCCGCGGACCGCGTTGTATTCGATGGAGCGGGTGACATCGTCCAGGAGGCGCCGGCCCGGCGGGTCCACCTCCTGGTCGAACAGCGGTCCCCTTCCGGCCTCCGGGCTCGACTCCGCGACGGTGCGAGCGCGAGTGACGGCGTTGTCGAAGCGCATCCAGGACTCCTGGATGTCCATCCGCACCGCGTTTTCCCCCGGGAAGGCCGTCAGCGCCATGTACCCGCTGAGGCCCCGCCGGGCATGTGCCAGGGCCTCGTCCAGGTCCCGTCCCAAGTCGGTCCGACGCTGGGGCTCATTGATGAACCGCGCGAGCAGCAGCTCCACCTCCAAGACCGACCTGCGAACGAGCGCCAGGTGTTCGATGCTCGGCGCCGAGTTGTAGATGATGTCCTCGGACAGCCTGCCCACCGCGGAGGAGGAGCGCTGCACGACGAGGCTCGTCGCGAAGAAGCTCCCCACGACGGCGGTGAAGGCGAGGAGGAGCATCTTCCAGGACACGTCGGTCCTGCGTGGCTGAGAAGAGGGCATCTTCATCCGATGGGACCGCCCGGCGCGCACGTCAAGCCATCAGGCCTTCCGCTTCCCGAAGCAGCCCTGCGCCCGCCTGGCTGGGATGAGGCGCGGCGCGACGGGTGTTGTCCCTGGAATGTCGCCATCGGTCCCCACTGCCAGGAAGGAGCATGCCCATGTGGATTTCCTCAGCCATCGCTTCATTCACGGCCTGGTTGCTGTGCGGGATGCTCCTGGCCGGGTTCGGCCGCTGGCTCTCCACGCGCATGGGCCCCTTCGTGCTTCGCTGCCATGGCGCGCGCCGGCTCCACTTCGAGGAGGCACCCCGGCTGTACACGTTGCTGGCCCACCTCAGCATCGCCGCGCGGCTTCCTGCTCCCCGCCTCTACGTGGTGCGGCGCAAGCAGCCCAACGCCTTCTCCCTCGGCGCGGGCCCCCGGGCCGCCCACCTCGTCCTGACGAGCGCCGCGCTCGACGAACTCGATGAGGCGGAGCTGTGCGCCCTGGTCGCGCACGAGCTCGCGCACATCGCCCAGGGCCACACACGCCGGGCCACGCTCGTCGCCGCGCTGGTCGCGATGACGGTGCGCTGCGCAACGCGCGCCGGGTGGCGTGGGGGCACGCCGGGCCTTCTCACCCGGCTTACCCGGAGGCTGAGGCGGCTCGGGATGCCGCCCGCGCGGGACTTCGTCGCCGACCGGGTCGCCGCCGGGCTCCTGCCGGAAGCCCAGGACCTCGCGGCCCTGCTGCGCCGGCTGAAGGCCCATGCCTCATGGAGCGAGCCCGACGTGCTGACCGACACGGGCCTCCCGTTCACGGCGCCCGCCGGAGAAGAGGACGCTGGAAGTGTTCTCGACGAGCGCATCCATCGGCTCCAGCGGGTGGCGGCCGCTCAGCACGCGCGGCGCGCGAAGCCCATCCTCCGTCGCTTCCTCCGCCGCGGCTCGCGCTTCCACCCTCGCGTGGAGGCTCCCGGCAGGAGGACGCGGGTCCATCCGTTGAGAGGCAAGCGGCTCACCCGCCTGGATGACGGCTCGCGCTCGGGGACCCGGCTGCCTCCGAGCAACCCCGGGGGCACTCGCCCTCCTGCCCGGCTCGGCGGCCCTCCGGCCACTCCCGGCCAGGCCTGACTCCCCCCAACTTGCAGTCATGACGGTGACAATCGCGCTGGTCGTGGTGGTGATCGCCATCGTCCTGCTCTCCATCGACCGCATCCCCACGGAGGTGAGCTCGCTCGCCATCGTCGTGCTGCTGGTGCTGAGCGGGCTGCTGACGCCTCGCGAGGCCCTCTCCGGGTTCTCGAACGAGACCGTCGTCTTCATCTTCGCGCTCCTGGCGCTGACCCAGGGGCTCAGCGCGACGGGGGTGATGCAGCTCGTGGGCCGGCGGCTGCTCTTCTTCGCGCGGTTCAGCACGCGGGCCTTCATCGTCATGCTGCTGGCGGCCGTCTGCGCCTTCTCCTCCGTCGCCTCGAACACGGCGGTGACGGCGGCGTTCCTCCCCGTCGCGACGGCTTCCTCCGCGCAGGCGAAGGTGGCCTCGCGCAGGTTGCTGATGCCCCTGGCGTTCACCTCCATGTTGGGGGGAACCATCTTCCTGTTCGGCACGTCCACCAACCTCGTCGTCAGCTCGGCGCTGGAGCAGCGGGGGTTGGGACGCATTGGCTTCACCGAGCTCACGCCGGTGGGGCTTCCGCTCGCCATCATCGGGATCAGCGTGACGCTGCTGCTCATGCGGTGGCTCTTGCCCCCGCGCGAAGGCGACCCGGTCGCGGGAGCGCCGCCCCTGCGGGAATACGTGACGGAGGCGGTGCTCACGCCCGGCTCCCGGCTCGTGGGCAAGCCGCTGCGCCAGCTCACGGAGGGGCTGGGGGTCCCGGTGCGGGGCGTCGTGCGCGAGGGGATCATGCGCCCTCCCGCCCCCCAGGAGCTGATGGAGCCCCAGGAGCACCTCATCATCGCCGGCAGCCTGGACGACATCCTGCGGGTGAAGGACCTGCGCAGCATCGGGCTCAGCGCCGACCTGCGGATTCCCGAGGACTCCCGTCAAGCGCATGCCCTCACGGAGGTGTCGGTGCCGCCCACGTCGGCGCTGGCGGGCAGGTCCCTGGGGGACATCCGCTTCGCGCAGCGCTACGGGCTCGTGGCGCTGGCCATCCACCGCCACCCCACGTTGCAGGGCTCCCACCAGCACCTGAACCTGATGGGGAGCCTGGCCGGTGGGGACGCCTTGAAGAACATCCCGTTGTCGGTGGGCGACCTGCTGCTGGTCGGCGGACCGGAGCAGCGGGTCCGAGAGCTCGCGCGGGAAGAGGAGCTGACCGTGCTCGGCGGCGTGGACTACCAGCGACCGCGCTACCGGCGCGCCCTGCTCGCCGTGCTCATCTTCGCGACCACGGTCGCGGTCGCGGGGCTGCGCGTCACCTCCCCCGCCATCGCGGGACTGGCCGGGCTGTTGCTCATGGTGGCGACAGGCTGCGTCGACACACGCACGGTCTTCCGCGTGGACTGGCGGGTCATCATCATGATTGGCGCGCTGCTGGCCCTGGGGCTGGCGGTGGAGAAGAGCGGCGCGGGCGAGTTCATGGCGCGCGCGGTGCTGCCCCTGGCGGGTGTCGTGGGACCGCGCGGGGTGCTCTGCGTGATCATGAGCGCCACCGTCCTGCTCTCCATCCCGATGAGCAATCAGGCCGCGGCGCTGGTCATGCTGCCCGTGGCCATCCATTCCGCGATGGACATGGGGCTCGACCCACGGGCGTTCGCGCTGGGGACGTGTCTGGCGGCGTCGTGCTCGTTCCTCACGCCCCTGGAGCCCTCCGCCGCGCTCGTGTACGGCCCCGGGCGCTACCGCTTCGTCGACTTCCTCCGGGTGGGAACGCCCCTCACGGTGTTGATGCTCGTGTTGCTCACGTTCGCGGTGCCGCTCGTGTGGCCGTTCACGCGCGGTTGAAGCGCCGGCGACGACGGAGGGCCGTGCGTCCCGGGGACCTCAACGTCCGTTCTTGAGGCGCATCCGGTGCAGCCCTTCGAGCGCCTCGATGGCCCTGGAGGCTTCCTCGCTCACGGTCCCCACCCAGCCAGGAATCGGGGTCCGGTCCCCGCGCATCTCCTGGAGCACCGGGATGAGCGGCGGATGCCCTGTCGAGCCCAGGGCGTTGACGGCGCAGTAGCGGACCTCGGGCGAGGGATCGTTCAGGGCCTCGCGCAGCGCATGGACCGCCCCGTCGAACTCCGGCGAATCCGTCCTCACCGACATGAACAGGTAGGACAGTCCCTCTGCGGCTTGCCCCCGCACCTGGGGAGCCTCTCGCGGATCCGCGAGGATGTGGACCATGACGTCCCACGTCCCGAGATCGCCATGCCAGCAGAGCGCGTAGAGCAGGCCCTGCCGCGTCTCCACACGGCGCTCCGACTGGAGCAGTCCTAACAGCGTCGCCGTGGTCGAGCGGTCGGAGGAGAGGGCCTTGGCCGCCTGAATGATGACGTCGGGATCTGCACCAACGAGACTGTTCGGCAAGCGCGACTTCAAAGTGAACATCCGCGACGGCACCCTCACGTGCCCTGCTGGCGAGGTGGGGCCCTTCGAGCCCGGCGCCGTCGTGCAATTCGACCCGGAAGCCTGCGGGCCGTGCAAGCTGCGCTCAAGTTGTACCCAGGCCGCGTCTGGCAAGGGGCGCAGCGTCACGATGGGTGACGATGAGCGGCTCCAGAAGCGCCTTCGCTCACGTCTGCAGTCGCGCGCGGGCCGCGCACAACTCCGCGAGCGTGTCGGCGTCGAACATCGCCTTGCACATCTCGCCAACCGCCAGGGCCCGAAGGCCCGTTACCGAGGCACGCGCCGCAACCTCTTTGACATCAGGCGACTCGCGGTCGTCCAAAACCTCGAAGTCGCCGCGCGTTACCTTCGCGCGTCGTGACCTGACCTGTTCGGCGCTCTAGGGCAGCATGGTGATGCGATTGAGCGCGGGGGCGGGCAAGGGGCTCGCCATGCTGCTGTGCGCCTTCAGGTATGCCTCCAGCGCGTCGCTGTCCACGGCGCCACCCAGCCGGTTCGTCCCCTCGGCGAACACCGGGAAGCCATCACTCCCACTCGCGAGGTAGTTGTTCGCGGTGACGCGGTACTCCGCCGTCAGGCTCACTGGCTCGCCGTTGATCCGGATGGACGCCGGGTCGACGCGGCTTCCGATGGGCGCCGACGCGCTGAACGCATAGGTGAAGCCCGCCGACGGAAGCAGCATGAGGGTGGCTCCCGACGGCCGCCACTGCCGCTCCAGCAGTTGCTCGATTTGCGCGCCCGTCAGCGTCAGGGTGACCAGGCTGTTGCCGAACGGCTGCGTGGTGAAGGCCTCGCCGTAGGTGACCTCGCCCTGGGCGATGCCCGCGCGCATGCCGCCCGGGTTCATGAAGGCCACCTGCGCCCCACCCAGGTTCGCGGGCTTCGTCGCCTCCAGATGCGAGTCCGCGATGACGAAGCCCAGGGTGGACTGGCCCGCGGAGTCCGTCTGTGTCCTGAGCGTCTGCGACACCCATCCGATGACCCGGTTGGCCCTCGGCGTGACGAGCTCCTGGTACTTCGTCACCAGCTCCTTCACCGCGCCGACCTCCTGCACGTCGCGAGTGACGATGACGTTGTTCGCTCGCGCCTCCACGACGTCGCCCGTCGCCTTGCTCAACGTCAGGTCGATGTCCGTGACGAGCTGCCCCATCGACGAGGCGCTCGTGACGACCTTGCCATCGATGACGCAGTTGTAGGCCTGATGCGTGTGGCCGCTGACGATGACATCCACCGCGTCGTTGAGGCCCTTGGCCATGCCCACGATGGCACCTGAGATGAGGCCGTCCGCACCCGCGCCCTTGCATTCGTTCACCAGCGAGCCCGAGGTCGGAATTCCGCCCTGGTGCACCACCACGATGATGGCTTCGACGCCCTGCCGCCGCAGCTCCGGCACCAGCGCGTTCACCGTCTGCACTTCGTCCTTGAAGGTGAGCCCCGCCACGCCCGTGGGTATGACGCTTTCCGGCGTGTTCTCCAACGTCATGCCGATGAAGGCCACCTTCACGCCCTCGAACTCGCGCACGTCGTAGCGGGGGAACAGCGTGCGGTCCACGCCCGTGGCCACGTTGGCCGCCAGGAACTTGAACTTCGCGCCCGGGAAGCCATCCCCGTCCAGGCAGCCATCCACCGGGTGGCAGCCGCCCGACTGCATGCGCAACAGCTCCGTGCTGCCCTCGTCGAACTCGTGGTTGCCCACCGCGACCAGGTCCAGGCCAATCAGGTTCATCGCCTCGACGGTGGGCTCGTCGTGGAAGAGCCCCGACAGCAGCGGGGAGGCGCCGATGAGGTCTCCCGCCGCTACCACCACCGTGTTCGGATTGGTGGCCCGCAGGGCCGCGATGTGCCGGGCGAAGTACGTCACGCCGCCCGCGTTCACCCGCACCGGTCCACCGTCGGGGGCCACGCCCGTCAGAATCTGGCCCGCGGGCTCCTCGAGCTGCCCGTGGAAGTCATTGAACGCGAGCACCTGCACGCTCACCGTGGTGGGACCCGAGTCGGGAGTCCCCGAGTCGGGCGTCCCCGCGTCGGGCGTCCCCGCGTCCGTGCCGGAATCCGGGGGCGGCACCTGGACGGAATGCTGCTCACAGCGCTTGTCCTCGCAGACCCACTCCGTGTTCGAAGCCGGCAGTCCCTTGTCTTCACGGCAGTCGGCGGCGTCCTGGCACTCGTCACCTCCGCAGCCGCCATGGGCGAAGAGGAACATGCCGGTGACGAACGCTCCGGCGAGCAGGAAGACGCTGGGACGCGCTCCCGGAAGTGACGAGCGCGGTGTGGCTTGTGGCATCGACGGAACTCCAACGAACAGGGAGGGGGAACCTACTCTGGTTCGTGGACGATGGCGCGACTTCATGGCGGCACGGTGAAGCTCGCGCCCCGACTTCGTCTCGACACGGGTCTGCGGCTGTCGCCCGTACTCATGGAGCGGATGGCGGCGCTTCGTTGTCACACAGCAGCAACTCCGCGGGACCTCCGGTGCGACCCACCAGGACGGCCACCTGACCGTGCGCGCGACCGAAGCGCTCCGCCTCCGCGCGGGGCAGTCCCGGGATGAAGAGGCTCTGCTCGGACCAACTGCAGTCCTCAGCCTCGCCAATGGCGGGCGCCACCACCCAGCCGCCCGCGACGAGTTGGGACGTCAGCCGCTCCTGCTCCCGCTGATTCTCTTCCTTGCCGCGAGGCCGTGAGCCCGGGTTCCACGCGGTCAGGAAGGCCCACTCGCGATGTCCGCGGGCGAGGTGGAGCCCTTCGAGCCCGGCGCCGTCGTGCACTTCGACCCGGAAGCCTGCGGGCCGTGCAAGCTGCGCCCCAGTTGTACCCAGGCCGCATCCGGCAAGGGGCGCAGCGTCACGATGGGTGACGATGAGCGGCTCCAGCAGCGCCTTCGCTCACGTCCGCAGTCGCGCGCGGGCCGCGCACAACAGAATCCACTACGCCACACAGAAACCACCAGCACTTCACATCGCACCTTCCCCTCAAAGCTTGTTCATCTCACGCACATACTCTCTCTTCTTCTGCTGCCGTTCCATTTCCATCTGCTTTAACTTCTCAGCAGATATCGGCGCAAAATAGGTTACCCAGCCCTTTCCACTTCGCACACTGAGACTGATCCGCCCATCTTTCCTATCCCAGTCACACTGGGGGTTCTCATCAGTCGTCGGCAAGCAAGAGGGCTTCCCATACTTCGCCTCTAGTGCAGGCTTGAGCGACCCAAACCAAAGGACACCTTCGAGTCCTGACGGATCTTTTCCTTCAACAATCTGACCAAGCGAGAGCTGATCAAGCCGACCACCGTCAAAGTAAAAACCAGCCCTCACCTGAAATCCAAATATTGTTTCAGCAAGAACAACATGATGGCTCGGGTCTTTGCGATTCCCCAATGGGGGCATGACATATGAAGATGAATATCGTCCCTCTAGAGCATCAGCGACATCCCCTGGCCCCATACCCCAGCGCAAATCTTGCCATCCATGCCTTGACCAAGTCTTGGGCGATGTCTTCTGAAGCGGTGGTGGCAGCACCTTCTCACGCTCTTCAGCCCCAATTGGCTCCTGACCTGTCACTCCAGCATCAGGCAGATCATCCGCGCGAGCATTGGCCGCAACCACGAGCACGAGCAAAATGACCGGCAACCGAGTCTTCATTTCACGTCCTATTGAGTCTTTCCAAATAGACTTCATTCTCACAAAACAAGGCCTGACAATTTCTCCCGCTCGCGGCGGTGGATGGTGGACACGTCGATGCCCAGCAGCTCCGCGGCGCGGGTCTTGTTGCCGCCGCAGTGCTGCACCATCCAGTGGATGTATTCGCCCTCAAGCCGGCGCAGGGTCCACACGCCCTCCTGCGCCAGCGCGAGCGGATTGGCTTCCGGCTCCGGAATGGGCGCATGGGGACGCAGGTCGTCCAGCTCCACCGTCTCCCGGGGCACCAGCACCACCAGCCGCTCCACCAGGTTCTCCAGCTCGCGCACATTGCCCGGCCAGGGCATGGCGCCCAGCGCGGCCACCACCTCCGGTGACAGCGCCGTCACACGCGAGCGTGGATTGCGAGCCCGGGAGCGCGCGGTGAAGTGCTCCACCAACTGCGGGATGTCCTCTCGCCGCTCCTTCAGCGAAGGCACCTGCAGCGTGACGACGTTGAGCCGGTAGAACAGGTCCGCGCGGAAGCGACCCTCTCGCACCCGCGCCTCCAGGTCCTGATGCGTCGCCGCCACCACGCGCACGTCCACGGTGCGGTGCGCGTCCGAGCCCACCGCGCGCACCTCGCCATCCTCCAGCACCCGCAACAGCCGCGCCTGGAGCTCCGTGGGCATGTCGCCAATCTCATCCAGGAACAGCGTGCCCCCGTGCGCCTCCACGAACAGGCCGCGCCGCACCGATGTGGCCCCGGTGAAGGCGCCCTTCACATGGCCGAACAGCTCGCTCTCCAGGAGCGGCCCCGGCAGCGCGGTGCAGTTGACGGCCACGAACGGTCCAGGCGCGCGCGGGCCTTCGAAGTGCAGCGCGCGGGCCACCAGCTCCTTGCCGCTGCCACTCTCACCGCGCAGCAGCACCGGGGCCGCCGCGTGCGCCACCCGGTCGATGAGTTCATACATCCCGCGCATGGGAGCGCTCCGCCCTACCATCGCGCCCAGCCCGGAACGCTCCTGCGACGCCTGCTTCAGCGCCCGGTGCTCCGCGCGCAGCCGGCGGTCCTCCAGCGCGCGGCCCAGGTAGAGGCGCACCTCATCCAGGCGGAAGGGCTTGGTGAAGTAGTGGTACGCGCCCCGGCGCATCGCCTCCACCGCGCTCTCCACCCCGCCGAAGGCCGTCATCAGCAGCACCGGCAGCTCCGGATCCACCGCGCGCGCGGCGGCCAGCACGTCCAGGCCGTCCACCTTCTCCATGCGCAAATCGGTCAGCACCGCGTCGTACACGCGCGCGCGGATGAGCGTCAGCGCCTCCTGGCCGCCCGTGGCCAGGTCCACCGTCCAGCCCGCGTCGGCCAGCGGCTCCTGGAGCATGCGCCCCATCTCCACATGGTCGTCGACGACCAGGATGCGTGCGTCAGCCGGCTTGTCGTTCGACATGTCGTTCCTCGGGCACGGCACGCGCCACCGGCCACAGCACGGTGACGCGCGTCCCCTGCCCCGGCGTGCTCTCCAGCTCCACCCGGCCGCCGTGGTTGCGCACCACGTGGGCCACCATCGTCAACCCCAACCCCGTGCCCTGGCCGCGCTTCTTCGTCGTGAAGAACGGATCGAACACCTGGTTCAGGCGCTCCTTCGGAATCCCGCACCCATCATCGCGCACGGTGAGCGCCACCAGCCCCCAGGCGCCCTCCTCCGGGCCCACCAGCGCGGAGGCGGACACCTCCACCTTGCCGCCCTCGCTGCACGCATCGCACGCGTTGAGGGTGAGGTTGAGCAGCACCTGCTGGAGCTGATCCGCGTCCGCCGCGAGCGCCGGCACCGACTCCGGCACATCCAGCGTCAGCGACACCTGCCGCCGCTCCGCCTCCACGCGCAGCAACTCATGCACGCTGCGCGCGAGCGGCTCCAGCGCCACCGGCCGCACCATCGCGGGCTGGAGGCGCGAGAAGTCCAGCAGCTGGCGCAGCGTGCGGCTCACGCGATCAATCTGCTCGATGATGACGCCCACGCCCGGCCCCTGCGGATGCGACGGGCCCAGCTTCCCCTGCACGTACTCCGCCCGGCCACGCACCACGCCCAGCGGCGTGCCAATCTCATGCGCGATGCCTGCGGCGAGCACGCCCACCGTGGCCAGCTTCTCCGCGCGCAGCAGCTTCGTCTCCAGCGCGCGCACGTCGCTCAGGTCCTCCACCACCAGCAGCGCCCGGACCTCTTCCTCCGGATCCCCCGCCGACAGGGGCACCGCGTGCAGGTTGTACGTGCCCTCCTCCCCGAAGAGCGCCAGCGGTTCGCCCAGCAGGCTCAGCGGCCGGTCCTCCTTGAGCGCGGACGCCACCAGCGCGGAGAGCCGCTCCAGCACCGGCTCCGGAGCCCCAGGGAACGCGGACGCCAGCGGCGATCCGGTGACGTTGCCGGGCACGCGCGAGCGCAGCGCCTGGTTGACGGCGCGGATCCGCCCATCCGCCGTCAGCGCCAGGACTCCCGTGGGGATGTGATCCAATATCTTTCGCGTCTGATCATGCAGCGCGGCGAGCTGGGCCGCGTGCCGCCGGCTCTCTCGCAGCGCCACCGCGCGCCGCCGCGCCAGCACCACGTACACCGCGAAGGCCACCAGGAAGAACGCCACCAGCCCGCCCGCGCCCAACAGCCGCACCACCAGCGACTGCTCATGCGAGCGCAGCGCCGCGGTGGACACCAGCGTCGCCACCGCCCAATGGCTGCCACCGCGCATGCGGATGGGCGTGTAGACGGCCACCACCTCCGCGCGCCCCAACCCCAGCCGCTCCGCCTCCTGTTCGGACAAGGGCAGCATGCCGCGGGCCCCGGCCTTCAAGCGCGAGACGAGGAACGCGAACCCGGGCACGCCCGCGTCCTTCTGCGCCGCGCGGCCGAACCACTCCGCGAGCCCCGCGTCGCTCGCGGGCGTGGGCTGCCCATGCGTGCCCACGAGCAGCAGCCGCGCCTCCAGGTCCGACGTGACGATGCGCAGCGGCGCGAAGAAGGACTCGGTGTCCACCAGCACCGCCACCGCGCCCTCGGGCTTGCCGTCCGTCGCGGGCAGCGCCGTGGCGAGGATGCGCAACCAGCCGCCGTTGGCCGCGTCCAGGATGGGCGACGTGGTGAGGTCCCCGGGAGGCCTGAGCAGCGCGCGGCGCGCCGTCTCTCCCATCTCCGGCACCAGCCCCTCGCGCGGCACCTTCGAGTCCGTGCGCCGGTCCAACAGCAGCAGCCGCTCCACCCCGTCGCCGTCATAGGCCGCGATGGCCTTGTACTGGCCCACCGCCTCCAGCAGCGCGCGCAGCTCCCGCCGGTGCTCCGCGAGGCTCCCCGGCTGGGACATCAGCTCCCCGGCGAACCGCAGGTTCTTGCCCACCTCCTCCAGCGAGTCGGTGACGCCCCCCACGGCCTCGTCCAATTGCTTCTGCCGGTCCCCCGCGAACTGCTCCACCAGGGTGGTCCGGCTGCGCTTCACCAGCGTCCAGACCCCCACCCCCACGCTGGCCAGCGCGGCGCACAACAGCAGGATGGGCAGGAGCGTGGAGCGCATGGAACGCCCCGCAACCTAACCTGACAAGTCGTCCCAAGTCCTTGTTTACAGGGCCTTTTATCCCACCTGCCCTCCAGTACTTGCCCGTTGACGACGCGCGTCGGCCAGTGCTACCTACCGGTCGGTAGGCAGTGGTGACCTACCGGTCGGTAGGTCGTCGAGCCCGGCGAAGGCGTTGGATGCCGGCAAGGAGAGCACGCGTGACACCCACGGGGCGCAAACCGGACGAGGGCGAGCGGTACCGGACCATCCTGGAGACGGCGGCCCGGCTCATCTGCGAGCGGGGTTACGAGGGCACCTCGATGCAGGAGATCGCCGCCGCGTGCCGCATGACGAAGGCGGGGCTCTACCACCACATCCAGAACAAGGAGCAGCTGCTCTTCGCCATCATGAACTACGGCATGGACGTGTTCGAGGAGCAGGTCCTCGCGCCCGTGCAGGACGTGGTGGACCCCGTCGAGCGCCTGCGCCAGTGCATGCGCCACAACATCCACCTGGTGACGAGCGGCCGCAGCAAGGAGGTCATCATCATCCTCCACGAGCACGCCACGCTCACCGGTGAACCGCGAGAGTTCATCGACCGGCGCAAGAAGCGCTACGTGCGCTTCCTGGAGGACGCGTTCGCGGATGCGAGCCGCCAGGGCCTGCTGCCCGGCGTGGACCCCACGGTCGCGGCCTTCTCGTTCCTGGGCATGGTCCTCTGGGTCTACAAGTGGTTCAAGCCGGACGGCCGCCTGACGGAGGAACAGATCGCCGACGGCATGGTGGCGATGATCCTCCCCGGCCTCTCCACGCCCGCCGCGTCCACGACGGATGCGAATGCTTCGGCGCCGCTGCGCATGGTGCCGCGCGCCGCTTCCGGGGAGGAGCCCCAGTGAACCGCGCCCGATGGTGTTCCCTGACGGAGGCCGTGGCCTCCATTCCCAACGGCGCGTGGGTCGCGGCCGGAGGGTTCATGCTGGGCCGGGCGCCCATGGCGCTGGTGCTGGAGCTGGTCGCGCAGGAGAAGCGGGACCTGCAGCTCATCTCCCTGCCCAACCCGCTGCCGGCGGAGTTCCTGGTGGCGGGGGGCTGCCTCAAGCGGGTGGAGTTCCCCTTCGGCGCGCTGGTGCTGGAGAACCGGGTGCGTCCCCTGCCCTGCCTGAAGCGGGCCATCGAGGCAGGCGACATCGCCTGGCGTGAGCACGACGGCTATCGCGTGGTGCAGCGGCTGCGCGCGGCCGGCATGGGGCTGCCGTTCATCCCCGCTCCGGACGCGGACGTGTCGGAGCTGGCGGAGGTGGACGCCCCCCGCACGGTGGAGGATCCCTTCACCGGCCGCCGCGTGCCGGTGGAGCCCGCGTTCTACCCGGACGTGGCGGTCATCCATGCTCAGGCGGCGGACGACAAGGGCAACCTCTACATCGAGGACCCCACCACGGACCTGCTCGTCGCGAACGCGGCGAAGCGCGTGGTGGCCACGGTGGAGGAGCGCGTGCCGAAGCTGTCGCGCGTCACCATCCCCGGCTTCCAGGTGGAGCGCGTGGTGCTCGCCCCTGGCGGCGCGCTGCCCACGGGCTGCCTGGGCAAGTACCCGCACGACGACGCGATGCTGGCCGCCTACCTGGCCGCGGCCGAGGCAGGGCAAGCGCGGGACTTCCTCATGTCGCTGCGCGCGACGCGGAGCGCGGCATGACAGCGACGACGATGGACGCGACGCCCGCGGAGACGGTGGTGTCGCTGCTCGCGCGGGAGATTGAAGACGGCGCGGTGGTGGCCACCGGCGTGGCGTCCCCGCTGGTCATCCTGGCGATCGCGGTAGCCCGGGCCACGCATGCGCCGGGGCTGACGTATCTGGCGTGCGTGGGCTCGTTGGATCCGGACCTGCCGGAGCTGTACCCGTCGTCGGAGGATTTGCGCTACCTGGAGGGTCGGTCGGCGGAGGTCAGCATCGCGGACCTGTTCGACCATGCGCGGCGCGGCCGGGTGGACACGGTGTTCTTCGGCGCGGCGGAGGTGGACCCGGCGGGCCGCACCAACATGACGGCGTCGGGCAGCCTGGAGAAGCCCCGCGCCAAGTTCCCCGGGGTCGCGGGCGCGGCCACGCTGCGCCAGTGGGTGAAGAACCCGGTGCTGCTGGTGCCGCGTCAGTCGCGCCGCAACCTGGTGCCGCAGGTCCAGGTGGCCACGACGCGAGACCCCAGCCGTCCGGTGCGCCTCATCTCCGACCTGGGGACGTTCGAGCTGGGCGGTCCGCGTGGCGCCCGCCTGCTGTCGCGTCACCCCTGGGCGTCGGTGGACGGCATCACCGAGCGCACCGGCTTCGAGTTCGCGGTGCCGGATGCCCTGCCTGTCACCTCCCTTCCCGACGCGCGCACGGTGAGCGCCATCCGCGCGTTGGATCCCCGCAACCTCCGCGACGCACTCGTCGGGAGCTGAAGTCCTTCACACCCTTTGTCGCAACACGGAAAGAGGCACCGCATGGAGGCTGTCGTTCTTCGCCAGTTCGGGAATGCCGAGAACCTGCGTCTGGAGACCGTGCCGGTGCCCCGGCCGGGCAAGGGCGAGGTGTTGCTGCGCGTGCACGCGTGCGGCGTCTGCTACCACGACGTCATCAACCGCCGCGGCAACCTGCCCCGCACGCACGTCCCCGCCATCCTGGGCCATGAGGCCGCGGGCGAGGTGGTGGAGGTGGGTCCGGACACGCCGGGATGGAAGGTCGGAGACCGCGCGGCCACCCTGCAGCGCATGTCCTGCGGCGAGTGCGCCCTGTGCCTCGCGGGCCGCAACAGCCTGTGCAAGACGGACAACCGCTTCTTCGGTGAGGAACTCCAGGGCGGCTACGCGCAGTTCATGGTCGCGCCCGTGCGAGGCCTGGGCCGCGTGCCGGCAAGCCTGCCCTGGGCGGTGGCCGCGACGGTGTGCTGCACGCTGGGGACGGCGGTGCACACCCTGCGCACGCGGGCCAAGGTGCGGGCCGGTGAGACGGTCTTGATTACAGGCGCGAGCGGCGGCGTGGGACTCGCGGCCGTGCAGCTGGCGAAGGTGGACGGGGCGCGCGTCATCGCCATCACCTCCGGCGAGGCGAAGGTGGCGGCGCTGAAGGAGGCCGGCGCGGACGAGGTGATCGTCTCGCGCGGGCTGGACTTCGGTTCGGAGGCGCGCAAGCGCACGTTCGGCAACGGCGTGGACGTGGCGGTGGAGATCGTGGGCAGCGCGACCTTCGACCAGACGCTCAAGTCGATGGCGCCGGGTGGCCGCGTGGTGGTGGTGGGCAACCTGGAGTCGGGGGTGGTGAACCTGAACCCGGGCCTGGTCATCGTGAAGGAGCTGGAGATTCTTGGTGCATACGCGACGACGCGCGAGGAGCTGGACGAATCGCTGCGGCTGACGGCGACCGGACAGGTGCGTCCCTTCGTGTCGGAGGAGGTGGCGCTGGCGGATGCGGGACGTGCGCACTTCCGGTTGGAGAACCGCGAGGTGGCGGGCCGGCTGGTGCTGGTGCCGCCCGAGGCGTGAGTCATTCGGATTCGCAGCAACTGGACTTGAGGAGTTCCCCATGAAGAAGCGGGTTGGAATCGAAGCGCTGGCCGTGGCGGTGCCCCGGCGGTACGTGGACATCGAGGACCTGGCGCGCGCGCGCGGCGTGGACCCCGCGAAGTTCACCGCCGGCCTGGGCGCGAAGGAGATGGCGATCAACGACCCGGGTGAGGACTCGGTGTCGCTGGCGGCCACGGCGGCCGCTCGGCTCATCCAGCAGCAGTCGGTGGACACGTCGAAGATCGGCATGCTGGTGGTGGGCACCGAGACGGGCGTGGACCACTCGAAGCCCATCGCGTCGCACGTGCACGGCCTGCTCAAGCTGCCGCGCTCCATGCGCACGTTCGACTCGCAGCACGCCTGCTACGGCGGCACGGCGGGCCTGATGGCGGCAGTGGAGTGGATCGCCTCCGGCGCGGGCGCGGGACGCACGGCGCTGGTGGTGTGCACGGACATCGCGCGCTACGGCCTGAAGACGGCGGGCGAGCCCACCCAGGGTGGCGGCGCGGTGGCGCTGCTGGTGTCGGAGACGCCGGACCTGCTGGCGCTGGACGTGGGGCTCAACGGCGTGTGCACGTCGGACGTGTATGACTTCTGGCGCCCGGTGGGTCGCCGGGAGGCGCTGGTGGACGGGCACTACTCCATCACCTGCTACCTGGACGCGATGGCGGGTGCGTACCGGGGCTGGCGCCAGCGCGCGATGGAGCAGGGGTTGGTGCGCTGGGATTCCAAGCTGCCCAGTGAGCAGCTGGCGCGCATCCTGTACCACGTGCCCTTCTGCAAGATGGCGCGCAAGGCGCACGCGCAGGTGCGGCTGTGCGACCTGGAGGACGCGGTGGGCCCCGGCCCGGCCACGCCCGAGGCGCGCGATGAGTCCGCGAAGTCGCAGGCGAGCTACGACGCGCAGGTGGCGAAGTCGCTGGGCCTGAACGCGCGCGTGGGCAACGTCTACACGGCGTCGCTGTACCTGGCGCTCGCGGGCCAGTTGCACGCGGAGGGCGCGGCGCTGGCGAACCAGCGCGTGGGCCTGCTCTCCTACGGCAGCGGCTGCTGCGCGGAGTTCTACTCCGGCGTGGTGGGTGAGAAGGCGGCGGAGCGGATGGCGCGCGCGGACCTGGACACGGTGCTGGCGAAGCGTGAGCGCGTGTCGGTGGAGGAGTACGAGCGGCTGATGAACCTGCCGTACGACGCGCCGGAAGCCATCGCGCCGGAGCCGGGCACGTTCCGGTTGGCGGAGATTGTCGAACACCGCCGCAAGTACGCGGGCGCGTAGTTCGCGACAGATTGGGTTGTCTTTGACGGGCGATGCGCGCGGAGAGCGTGCATCGCCCATCTTGCATTCCCCGCGGCTTGAACCCGGACGAAGACGGTGCTCACCTCCCGTTCAGTCCATCCCAGAGCCCGACGGCATCCTCGCCCGGGCCCTGCTCGCTACATTCGAACAGGAACTCTGGGCCTGAGTTTCCACCTGAGTTTCCAGGTGCGGGCAACCTTCATTTTGCATGGAGAATCCATCCTGGAATAGTGGGAAGAAGCCGCCAGGTACGTCCATCCATGTCCACGCCCCCTGCCTCCTCGAACTCCCCCACGCCTGCGCTGCTCGTCCGTTCGTCCGGCCCCTTCGGCACCTGCATGGTGACGACGCGGGCGGTGGCGGCGGGCGAGGTGCTGCTCGTCATCGAAGGCAGCCGGGTCCGCGCTCCCGGCCGGGACACGCTCCAGGTGGGCGTGGACCAGCACCTGGCGACGCCGGATGCCCCCTGGCGCTTCATCAACCACGCGTGCGAACCGACGGCCCTGTTCCACCCCGGCTCGGACACGGAGTCGCCCCGGTTCACGGCGCGCACGGCGTTGGCGGCCGGGCAGGAAGTCACCTTCAACTACCTGACCTCCGAGTGGAACCTGGCGGCACCCTTCCCCTGCGGATGCGGCGCGGCCACCTGCGTCGGATGGGTGCGCGGCGCCCGCTACCTCACCGCGGGCCAGCGCGACGCATTGGGCCCGGCACTGCTGCCCCACATCCGGCAGCAACTCCAGCCGCGTCCCGACGCTCCCCCCTGGTACCACGACGCCTTCGCCATCACCGATGACGTCTGGTATCTGCCGCTCGACGCCACCGCGGCCACGGAGGTGGAGCAGGCCTTGCGCCTGCTGGAGTTGAAGCCCGGCGCGAACATCCTCGACGTGTGCTGTGGACACGGACGCCATGCGATTGAGCTGGCCCGGCGTGGCCTGAGCGTCACCGGCCTGGACCTGTCCTCCGAACGTCTGGGCATGGCCCGCGAGCGCGCCCAGCGGGCCGGCGTGGACATCACCTGGGTGCAGGCGGACATGCGGACCATCCCCAGCCGGGGCCAGGACGCCGCCATCCTGCTCTACACGTCCTTCAGCTTCCTGGAGAACGACGCGGCCCAGTTGGAGGCGCTGCGCTCCATCCGGGAGACGCTGGTCCCCGGCGGCCAGCTCCTCATCGAGGTCGACAACCGCGACCACGCCCTCCGCCAGCCTCCGCGCCAGTGGGGAGAGTCCGAAACCCTGCTCTGGTGGGAGGAGAACCGCTTCGAGCCGCGCACCAGCCGCAACCACCGCCACTACAAGGGACGGGACCCACGGACGGGCAAGGCCTACGAGCAGCGCATCCACTACCGCCTGTTCTCCGCGCATGAGCTGCTCGGCCTGCTCGAACAGGCGGGCCTGCGGGAGGACGGCCTCTGGGGAGACCTGGAGGGCCACCCCTTCTCGCTGGACAGCCCGTCACTGGTCATCCGGGCGCGGCGACGCGAGTGAGCCGGGAAGGCACGGGACTACAACACCTCCGCGCGCAGGTCCGGGAACACCTTGCCCACCTTTCCGAGCAGGTAGTCCCCATACGTGCCCCGGAACGCATGCACACTCTGGCGGTCCCACCGCTCCGCGTGGTCATCCGCGCCGCCGTCGCGCAGCACCGGTGAGTCGATGGCGTGGATCTCCGCCGTCCAGCCGGGGTCGAAGAAGAATGGCAATGACAGACGGTCGCGGCCCGCGCGGTTGAGCACCCGGTGCGGCGTGGAGCGATACACGCCCCGGGTCATCCGGTCGAGCATGTCCCCGATGTTGCAAACGAACGTGCCCTCCACCGGCGGCGCGTCCATCCACCGCACCTGCCCGTCCTTGCGCGACTTCACCTGGAGCCCGCCCGCGTCGTCCTGCTTCAGGATGGTGAGCACGCCGTAATCGGTGTGTTCGCCCACGCCCCACACCGGCAGCCCCTCCCCGTCCACCTCCGGGCCCGGCGGGTAGTTGAAGATGCGGAACAGCACCGTGGGGTCCTTCATGTAACGCGCGGCGAAGAAGTCCTCCTCCAGCTCCAGGCTGAGCGCGATGCCAGACATCAGCGCGTGCCCCAGCGACGTCAGCGCCTCCATGTACTCAAGCACCGCGCCGCCCAGGCCCGCCGGCTCCCGGGGGAACAGGTTCGGGCCGTGCAGCGGCGTGCCGGCGAGGACTCGCGGATCCTCCGGCGACAGCTCCGTGCCGAAGTACAAGCCCTCCTTGCGGTCGGGACGGCCCGACGTGAGCTCGCCGCCCACCGGGAAGAAGCCCCGCCACGCCCGGCCTCCCAAGGCCATGCGCACGGACTGTTTCTCCGCCTCCGACCGCGCGAAGAACTCCCGCGCCAGGGACTCCAGCCGCGCCTGGAGCCCCACGTCCACGCCGTGCCCGGTGACGTAGAAGAACCCGTTGTGCCGACACGCGACGCCCATCCTCGCGGCGACTTCGCGGCGGGCCGCGAGGCTCGACGTGGCGTCGACGAGGGCTCGGACGTCGATGACGGGCACGGTGTCCATGGGGGCTTGCTCCTCCGGGAGGCGGACGACGCCGCCGACTCTAACGCGTCGGGAGGGGCCCGGGGGTTGGGACTCCTCCGCGCATCAGGACGCGGCGGGACCCGCGTCCGAGGCGCCTGCGTCCGAGGCGCCTGCGTCCGAGGCGCCCGCGTCAGCGATGCCCGAGTCGGCGGCACCCGCGTCTGAAACACCTGCGTCAGAAACACCTGCGTCCGCGGGATCGTACTCCGTCCGGATGGTGCAGGAGCCATCACAGTGAGCATCGCACTCGACCCGGGTGCAGCCTCCATGGGTGGCAGTGCACCCCGTGGGCGCAGCACAGTTCTTACCCGTGCATCCCCCCGTGCAGACGACCTTCCCGATTCCCATGGCCATGGGGGCCAATGACCCACCCGAGACGGCTTGCGACGTGAGCTCGGGCTCCACCTGGAATCGCAAGGACGAAATCCTCTGCCCATTCACATGCTCTTCCGTGGGCAGGCCGATGGGCGTCCGTTTCGCGCCCTTGAGAAGTCGCGCGACCTCGGGATCGGTCGCGTCAATCATGGTGCAGTGACTCGCCGCCTCCCTTGTCGCTGTTTCTATTCCGGGAGGGGAACCCACTTCATCACCACAGCCGACCAAAGCGGTGACGAGCAGTCCAGCGACCATTCCACGGATGAATGCGTGTTTTTGAGTCTTCATGTGTCAATACCCCCTCGACGTGAAGACATGACTCTAGATGCGGCTTTTTCCTGTTTATGACTGTATTTCTGTATTTGATTCAAGACTGTCGACTGGACAACAGCGGCGCGGCACGGAGGGAGGTCCGCGCCGGCGCCATTTCCCGCTAACGTGCCACGCATGGCTTCTGCTCCCGCCCCGGGTTCCGTGTTGCGTGTGGGTCTCCTCGGCTATGGCCTGTCCGGCTCGCGCTTCCATGGGCCGCTGGTGGCCACGGAGCCCGCCTTCACGCTGGCCGCCGTCGCGTCGCGCCGCGCCGACGTCGTGGCGCGCGACTGGCCGGGCGTCCGGACGGGCACGGTGGACTCCCTGCTGTCGGATCCGGACCTGCACGTGCTCGTCGTCTGCACGCCCAATGACAGCCACGCGTCGCTCGCCGAACAGGCCCTGCGCGCGGGCAAGCACGTGGTGGTGGAGAAGCCCTTCGCGCTGGATGCGGACGAAGCGCTCCGGCTGGACGGGCTCGCGAAGGAGCGCGGCCTGTGCCTCACCGTGTTCCACAACCGCCGGTGGGACGGCGACTTCCTCACCGTGCGCCAGCTCCTGAGCCAGGGACGGCTGGGGACGCTCTACAGCCTGGAGAGCCACTTCGACCGCTTCCGTCCGGAGGTGAAGGCGCGCTGGAAGGAACAGGATGTGCCCGGCGGCGGCACGCTGTGGGACCTGGGCTCGCACCTCGTCGATCAAGCCGTGCAGCTCTTCGGCATTCCGGAGTCGGTGGGCGCGGACCTGGGCCGGCAGCGCCCCGGCGCACAGGGCACCGACTGGTTCCATCTGGTGTTGCGGTATGGCGCGCTGCGCGTGCTCCTGCACTCGGGTTCGGTGGTGCATGCACCGTGGCCCCGCTTCGTGTTGCAGGGGGACCGGGATGCCTACGTGAAGTCCGGCCTGGATCCGCAGGAGGGCCAGCTCGAAGCGGGCCTGCGCCCCGGCCATCCGGACTTCGGCAGCGAGCCTCCGGCGAACCATGGCCGGCTGCTGACCTCCGGGGAGAGCGTGCCCACCGCGCCCGGCGACTACGGCCATTTCTACCGCCAGCTCGCCGCCGCCATCCTGCACGGCGCCCCGGTGCCGGTGTCCGCGCTGAGCGCGAGCCAGACCGTGCGCGTCCTCCAGGCCGCCCTCCAGAGTGACGCGGAGGGCCGGCGCATCACCCTGCCCCGGGACTGATTACCTCCGGGCTAGAGCGCCTTCTCCAGCACCAGGAACGTGGGCGATGTGTAGCCCGCGTGCGTGCCGTGGGAATGGAAGGCGTAGCCCTGGCTCGCGTACCACGCGTGGTGCGACGTCAGCGCGAGCCGCACCGACAGGCGCACCCGCGTGTGTCCCAGCTCGCGCGCTCGGGCCTCCACCGCGCGCATGAGCTGGAGCGACAGTCCCCGGCCCCGGAAGGCCGGCAGCACCGCGAGCCGATCCAGGTAGACGTGGTCCTCCTTCGGATGGAAGAACACGCAGCCTTGCGGCAGTCCGTCCGCTTCCACCACGAAGGCCCCGCCGTCCCGCAGCTCCCGCGTCACCACGGCTTCCGTCTTGTCGTGCGCGCTGGAGGGCGGCTCCAGGCGTCCCCGGTACTCCTCGAAGGCTTCGCGCAACACGCGCGTGAGGAGGCCAGCGTCACCGGGCGTCGCTTCGCGAATCGTGGAGGGGGCAGCGTCGGGCATCGTCGTCAGCCTGCGAAGGGGATGCGCAGGGCGTTCCACCATCACGGTCAAACACCGCTGTCACGGCGCGCCCAACACCGGGCGTGGCATTGAATTCCCGCGCGGTCCACGCAGCCTCGGGTCCGCTGCGAGCTGACGACCGGGCAGGGGCGCAAAACGCTGCCGGGTGTCGGAGGCGCTGTCTACTATCCGCCGCCTCGCAGCCCGGGAACGTGTCGCAACGCTGTTTCCGAGTGCCCCAGCGAAGCCCCCTCAAGGAGTCGCAAGCCCATGGCCCCTACCCCTGAGCAGAAGCGCGCGCGGCTGGCGGAGCTGCTGCGCGAGAAGCTTCGGCCCTCGCACCGCGTGCCCGCCTCATTCGCCCAGGAGCGCCTGTGGTTCCAGGAGCGGCTGGCGCCTGGGCAGGCAGGGCTGGACCTCATCCAGTCCGTGCGTCTTTCCGGGAAGCTCGACGTGGAGTCGCTGGCGGGCAGCCTGAATGAAGTCGTGCGCCGTCACGCCGCGCTGCGCACCACCTTCGTGGAGCAGGACGGGCGTCCGTGGCAGCACATCGCGCCCGCGCTCGTCGTGCCGCTTCCCGTCGAACGCGTGGCGGACGCGGACGCGGCGTGGCGCAGGCTGCGGGAAGAGGCCCGGGCGCCGTTCGACCTGGAGCAGGGGCCCCTGCTGCGCGCCGCGCTCTTCGTCATCTCCGACAGCGATCACCTGCTGATGCTCAAGCTGCACCACGCCGTCTCCGACGGTTGGTCCCTGGGCGTGCTGGTGCAGGAGCTGGGCGCGGCCTACGAAGCGCTGGCGGCGGGCGAACCCGTGACGCTGCCCGAGCTGCCCCTGCAGTACCCGGAGTATTCCGTGTGGCAGCGCGAGTCGCTGCGGGGCCCCGCGCTGGAGTCCCAGCTCGAGTGGTGGCGCTCGCGGCTGGATGCCCGGGCCGTCCTGACGCTGCCCACCGACCGACCCCGTGGCGCGCAGGGGGATCCCCGGGGCGCGACCGTGTCCGCGCTGCTGCCTCCGGAGCTGCTCCAGCGGCTGTCGGCCCTCGCGAGGCAGGAGGGCAGCACGCTCTTCACGGTCCTGCTCGCGGGCTTCAATGTGCTGCTGCTGCGCTACTCAGGCCAGGACGATCTCACGGTGGGGACGCCCATCGCCGGGCGTTCCCGTACGGAGCTGGAGCGGCTCATCGGCCTGTTCGTCAACACGCTGGCCCTTCGCACCTCGCTGGAAGGTGACCCGTCCTTCCGGGCGCTCATCGCCCGCGTGCAGGCGTCCGCGCTGGGGGCCTTCGCCCACCAGGACGTGCCCTTCGAGAAGCTGGTGGAGGTCCTCCAGCCGCCGCGCCACCTGGACGTTCCTCCGTTCTTCCAGGTGATGTTCGCCCTGCAGAACGCGCCCCTGTCCCTCGCGCGGCACGCCGGAATCTCACTCGATGCGCGCAGCGTCGACCGGGGCTTCTCCCAGTTCGACCTCACCCTCTTCGCCATTGAACGGCCGGAGGGCCTGCGGCTCACCGCCGAATACCGCACCGCGCTCTTCGACGAGGCCACGGTGGCACGGCTGCTGGGCCACCTGCGCAACCTCCTGGAGGACGCCGTCGCCCGACCTGAAGCGCGCCTGTCGGAGCTGTCCCTGCTGGACGCGGAGGAGCGTCAGCGCGTGCTCCATGCGTGGAACGGACCTCGCGAGGCGTTTGCGCGCGGGGTGCTGCTGCATCAGCTCGTGGAGGCGCAGGTGGCGCGCACGCCCGACGCGGTGGCGGTCACCTTCGAGGGCGCATCCCTGACGTATGCCCGACTGGATGCGCGCGCCAACCAGCTCGCGTGGCACCTGCGAAGGCTGGGCGTGGGGCCGGAGGTCCGGGTCGGGCTGTTGTTGGAGCGCTCGCTGGAGCTGGTGGTGGCGCTGCTCGCCACGCTGAAGGCCGGTGGCGTCTACGTGCCCTTTGATCCGTCCTTCCCCGCCCAGCGCCTCGCGTGGATGGCGGAGGACGCGCGGCCCGCCGTGTTCCTTACCCAGGAGCGGCTGGTATCGCGACTGCCCGTCCATGATGGGACGGTGCTCCGCCTGGACTCCCAATGGGAGGAGGTGGAGTGCCAGCCCTCCGCGACCCCGCCTCCAGTGTCGCCCGAGGAGGCGCTGGCCTACGTCATCTTCACCTCTGGCAGCACGGGACGACCCAAGGGCGCGATGAACGCGCACCCCGGCATCATCAACCGCCTGCTGTGGATGCAGGGCGCGCATCCGCTGTCGCCCGACGACGCGGTGTTGCAGAAGACGCCCTTCAGCTTCGACGTGTCCCTGTGGGAGTTCTTCTGGCCCCTGATGACGGGAGCGCGGCTGGTGGTGGCACGGCCCGGTGGACATCAGGAGCCGGGCTATCTGGCGGACCTCATCGCCCGGGAGCGCGTCACCACCACGCACTTCGTGCCGTCCATGCTCCAGGTGTTCCTGGAGGAACCCGGCCTGGAGCGCTGCGCGTCGCTGCGCCAGGTGGTGTGCAGCGGAGAAGCCCTGCCGCTGGAGCTGGCCGAGCGGTGCCTGGAGCGGCTTCCCACCGTGCGCCTGCACAACCTCTACGGCCCCACCGAGGCCGCGGTGGAGGTCACCGCGCATGAGTGCGTGCGCGGGAAGCTGGGGCGCTCGGTGCCCATCGGCCATCCGGTGGCCAACACGCAGATCCGACTGCTGGACGCGACGCTGCGGCCGGTGCCCCAGGGTGTTCCCGGGGAGCTGTTCATCGGGGGCGTGCAGGTGGGACGGGGGTATCTCGGCCGGCCGGAGCTGACCGCGGAGCGCTTCGTTCCGGATGCGTACGGCGACACGCCCGGGGCCCGGCTGTACCGCACCGGGGACGTGGCCCGCTGGCTGCCTGACGGCGCCATCGAGTACCTGGGCCGCACGGACTTCCAAGTGAAGGTGCGCGGGCTGCGCATCGAGTTGGGGGAGATTGAAGCCGCGCTGGAGCAACACCCCGCCGTGCGTCAGGCGGTGGTGGTCGCTCGCGCCGGCACCACGGCCAGCGACACGCGGCTGGTGGCGTATCTCGTCGGCCGTGCGGACGCGCCCCGGGTGGAGACCGAGGCCCTCCGTGCGTTCCTCGTGGAGAAGCTTCCCGAGTACATGGTGCCCGCGACCTTCGTCCCGCTGGACGCCCTGCCTCTCACCGCCAGCGGCAAGGTCGACCGCAAGGCCCTGCCCGTCCCCGACGCCGCCACGGTCGTCGCCCCGGTGCATGTCGCTCCGAGGACTCCCACCGAGGAGCGACTCGCTGCCCTGTGGACGGAGCTGCTGCGCGTCGAGCGCGTGGGCGTTCACGACGACTTCTTCGCCCTGGGAGGCCACTCCCTGCTGGCCACGCAGCTCCTCTCGCGGATCCGTGCGGCCTTCCAGTTCGAGCTTCCGCTGCGCGCCGTCTTCAAGACGTCCACGCTCGGGGCCCTCGCATCGGCGATCGACGCAGGCCAGGGACACGCCCCCGGAGTCCAGGAGCTGCCGCTGCGCTCCGTTTCCCGTGACGAAGCCCTGCCGCTGTCCTTCGCGCAGCAGCGCCTGTGGTTCCTGGATCAGCTCCAGCCCGGCTCCGTCGCCTACAACCTGCCCGGCTCCGTCCTGATCGAGGGAGACCTCCAGGCCGGGGCGCTGCGACAGGCGCTGGACGCGCTGGTCCAACGTCATGAGGTGCTGCGCACCACGTTCGCCGCCGGTCCCCACGGCCCGGTCCAGCGCATCGCTTCCGACACGGCGTGTCCCTTCGAAACGGTGGACCTGGGCACGCTCGCCCCCGAGCCACGCGAGGCCCGGCTGCGAGAGGTCATCTCCGAGCAGGCACGGCGCTCCTTCGACCTGGCCCGGGGTCCCCTCTTCCGCGCGGTGCTGGTGCGCCTGGAGGAGACGCGGCATGTGCTGCTCGTCCTCACGCACCACATCGCCTCGGATGGCTGGTCCACGGGGATCCTCGTGCGGGAGCTGGTCGCCCTCTACCGCGCGCTGGCTTCCGGAGAGACGCCCGCGCTGCCTCCCCTGCCCGTCCAGTACGCCGACTTCGCCTCGTGGCAGCGACAGCGGATGCAGGGGGAGCTGCTCGCGACGCAGCTCGGATGGTGGCGGGAACAACTCGCCGGTGCGCCTCCGCTGTTGATGCTTCCCACCGACCGGCCGCGTCCGGCCGTGCAGACTGTCAATGGGGATCATCTCCCCGTGCGACTGCCACGGAGGCTGGCGGACGCTGTGCACGCGGTGGCGAAGCAGGAGGGCGTCACGCCCTTCATGGTGTTGCTGGCCGCGTACCAGTTCCTGCTGTCGCGGTATGCCGGCCAGGAAGACGTCAGCGTGGGCGCTCCGGTCGCGGGACGCACCCGGGCGGAGACCGAGGGGCTCATCGGCTTCTTCGTGAACACGCTGGTGCTGCGGGCCCGTATCGACCCGCGCGCTTCGTTCCGGACGCTGCTGGCCCAGGTGAAGGCGACGACGCTGAGCGCCTTCGAACACCAGGACGTCCCCTTCGAGAAGCTGGTGGAGGAGCTTCAGCCCGCGCGCGACCCAAGCCACACGCCCTTCTTCCAGGTCACCCTCACGCTCCAGAACGCACCCACCACGGAGTGGCTCGCTCCGGGGCTCACGCTGCGCGAAGTGCCCTCCCCCGTCACGTCCTCGAAGTACGACTTCAGCCTCATCCTGGAGGAGTCACCGGACGGCTTCACCGGCGGCCTCCACTACAACACCGACCTCTGCGACGCCGCCTTCCTCCAAGGTCTGCTCCGCGACTACGCCACGTTGCTCGAAGCGCTTCCCGGACAGCTCGACTCACCGATGGAGGGGCTGTCGCTGCTGGCGGGTGAGGACCGACGGCGGGTGCTGGAGGACTGGAGCGGCGTCCCGGCCGTGCGCGACTTCTCCCGGCAGTCCATCCCCGCGCGCTTCGCTCAGCAGGTCGCTCTCGCGCCCAACGCCCTGGCGTTGGTTTCCGAGGAGGGCAACGTCACCTATGGCGATCTGGATGCGCGCTCGAATCAGCTCGCGCGCCACCTGCGCGCCCTGGGCATCGCCGAGGGCAGCCGCGTCGCGGTGCTCCTGCCCCGTTCGCGGGAACTCATCCTCTCGCTGCTGGCCGTGCTCAAGGCCGGTGCCGCCTATGTCCCCGTCGACCTGAACGCCCCGCCCGAGCGGTGGTCGCTGCTGCTGGAACAGTCCGGCGCCGCGCTGGTCATCACCGTGGCTTCGCTCGCGGACGAATTGCCTGCCTTGCTGACGCCGCTGGTGTTGCTGGACGAGGAGTCCTCGTCGCTGGCGTCACGTCCGGCGACGGCGCTGCCTGCTCCAGGGCTGGAGGGTGACAGCCTCGCCTACGTCCTCTTCACCTCCGGCTCCACGGGCCTGCCGAAGGGCGTCTGCGTTCCGCACCGCGCCGTGCTGCGACTGGTGGTGGACAACGACTTCCTGCGCTTCGGCTCCGAGGAGGTCGTCCTCCAACTCGCACCGGCCGCCTTCGATGCATCCACCCTTGAAATCTGGGGCGCGCTGCTCAACGGCGCCCGGCTCGTGCTCGCGCCTCCGGGGGAGCTGTCCCTCGCGCGCATCGCCGAGACCCTGGCCCGCCATCGCGTCACCACGCTGTGGCTGACGGCCGCGCTCTTCGAACAGATGGCGGTGCACCATCCGGACGCCCTCGCCGCGGTGCCCCAGGTGCTGGCGGGCGGTGACGTGCTTCCCGCCGTCCGCGTGCGGGAGCACCTGGCGCGAATCGGTCCGGACGCCGTGCTCGTCAACGGCTACGGCCCCACGGAGAACACCACCTTCTCCACCACCCACGCGATGCACGCGGGTGATCCGGTAGGCGCCTCCGTTCCCATTGGACGTCCGCTGCCACACTCCACAGCGTACGTGCTGGACGCAGTGATGCGCCCGGTGCCCCCTGGTCTGCCCGGGGAGTTGTACGTCGGGGGCGAAGGACTCGCGTGGGGCTACCTGCGCCAGCCCGCGCTCACCGCCGAGCGCTTCCTCCCGCACCCGTTCAGCACCACGCCCGGGGCGCGCCTGTACCGCACCGGAGACCGGGCCCGCTGGCGGCCGGACGGCACGTTGGACTTCCTGGGGCGCACCGACTTCCAGGTGAAGCTGCGCGGCTTCCGCATCGAGCCGGGCGAAGTCGAAGCGGCCCTGCGCGCCCTGCCGGGCGTGCATGAAGCCGTGGCCGTGGTGCGCGAGGCCCCTGCCGGAGACAAGCGGCTGGTGGCCTACGTCGTCGGTGAGGCGTTGGAAGGACAAGCCCTGCGCTCCGCCCTCCAGCAGCGGCTTCCCGACTACCTGATCCCCGGTGCCTTCGTGGTGCTGGAGGCGATGCCCCTCAACGCCAACGGCAAGCTGGATCGCTCGGCCCTGCCGGAGCCCGAAGCCCCGGTGGCAACGGAGCGCTTCGTCGCCCCTCGCGATGCGATCGAGGAACAACTGGCGGGCCTCTTTGGCGAAGTGCTGCACGTGGCTCGAGTGGGCATCCACGATGACTTCTTCGACCTGGGCGGCCATTCGCTGCTGGCCACGCAGGTGGTGTCGCGCCTGCGCTCGGCGTTCGGGGTGGAGCTGCCGCTGGGGGACCTCTTCGCCGCGCCCACGGTGGAGACGCTCGCCGTCCGCGTCGCCGCGCTGCGGGCCCGGGAGGATTCGACTGCGCGCGTGCCGCTGCTCGTGGCCGCGCCTCGCACCGGACCGGTGCCGCTGTCCTTCGCGCAGCAGCGCCTGTGGTTCCTGGATCAGCTCCAGCCCGGCAGTGCCTTCTACAACGTGCCCGGCGTCCTCATGCTTGACGGCACCTTGAACGCCAGCGCGCTGGAGCAGTCCCTCCAAGCCCTGGTCCAGCGCCATGAAGCCCTGCGCACCACCTTCGCTTCCGAGGGGGATTCGCCGGTCCAGCGGATCCACGCAGAGGGACGGCTCTCGCTGTCCGTCATCGACCTGGAGTCCCTTCCGGAGGAGCGTCGCGAGGCAGAAGCGCGGCGGCACTCCGCGGTGGAGGCCACCCGCCCCTTCGACCTGGGCACTGGTCCGCTCGTGCGCGCCGTGCTGCTGCGGCTGGAGGCAAGGCGGCACTGGTTGCTGCTCACGCTGCACCACATCGTGTCCGACGGTTGGTCCATCGGCGTCTTCGCGCGCGAGCTGGGCTCGCTGTATCGCGCCTTCGCGGCCGGTCAGCCGGCCACGCTTCCCGCCCTGCCCCTCCAGTACGCCGACTTCTCGCTCTGGCAGCGCCAGTGGCTGCGGGGGGACGTGCTCCAGGCGGAGCTGGACTGGTGGCGTCAGCAGCTTGTCGATGCGCCCACGGCGCTGGAGCTTCCCACCGACAAGCCTCGCCCCGCCACGCAGTCGTTCCGGGGTGCGTCCCTTCCCGTGACGCTGTCGTCGGAGCTGTCCGCGTCCGTGAAGGCGCTGGCGGCACGGGAGGGCGCTACGCCCTTCATGGTGCTGCTCGCGGGCTTCCAGTTGCTGCTGTCGCGCTACGCCGGACAGGACGACGTCCTCGTGGGCTCCGCCATCGCCAACCGCAACCGCGCGGAGACCGAGGGCCTCATCGGCTTCTTCGTGAACACGCTGGTGCTGCGGGCCCGCATCGACCCGCGCGCTTCGTTCCGGTCGCTGCTGGCCCAGGTGAAGGCGACGACGCTCGCGGCGTACGCGCACCAGGACCTTCCCTTCGAGAAGCTGGTGGAGGGCATGCAGGGGGCTCGGGACCTGAGCCGCTCGCCGCTGTTCCAGGTGGCCTTCACGCTCCAGAACGCACCGGTGGGAGCGCTGGAGCTTCCCGGCCTGCGCCTGGAGCTGCGCAGCGGGGAGATCACCACGGCGAAGTTCGACCTGGACTTCAGCCTCCAGGAGCGAGACGGCGCGTTCAGCGGCGAGCTCAACTTCAGCACCGACCTCTTCACGCCCACCACCGTCGCCCGGATGGTGACGCACCTCCAGGCGTTGCTCGGGGCGCTCACGTCCCGGCCAGAGGTTCCGGTGTCGCGGCATTCGCTGCTGCAAGGCTCCGAGCGTCAACGCGTGCTGGTGGACTGGAACGCGACGCACCGGCCGCTCACGCCCCATGGCGTCCCGGAGTTGTTCGCGCCGCACGTCCTGCGCGCGCCTGACGCCGTGGCGGTGCAAGTCGAAGGACGGTCGCTCACCTACGCGGCGCTGGAGGCTCGCGCCAACCAGCTTGCCCGGCACCTGCTCGCCTCTGGGCTGCGGCCGGAGGCCCGCGTCGCGCTGTGCGTGGAGCGGGGGTTGGGGCTGGTGGTGGGGATGCTCGGCATCCTCAAGGCCGGCGGCTGCTACGTGCCCATGGACCCGGCGTACCCACGTCCGCGGCTCGCGTTCATGTTCGAGGACGCGGGCATCTGCGCGGTGGTGGCCCAGCAGGAACTCCTGGGGGCGCTGCCGGTGCATTCCCTGCCCACGGTGTGCCTGGACTCCGACGCGGCGGTGCTCGACCGACAGTCGGTGCTGCCACCCGAAGGCGTGGTCGTGGATCCGGAGCAGCTGGCCTACGTGCTCTACACGTCGGGTTCCACCGGCAGGCCCAAGGGCGTGGGCATCACGCACCACTCCATCGCGCACCTGGTGCGGGACACGAACTACGTGCGGCTGACGCCGGACGACTGCATGGTGCAGGCCGGTACGCCGTCGTTCGACCTGGCCACCTTCGAGGTCTGGGGCGCGCTGCTCAACGGCGCCCGGCTGGTCATCCTTCCGCGCGACGTGACGCTGTCTCCCAGGGAGCTGGCACGGACCCTGCGCGAGGTGGGCGCGACCACCGCCCTGTTCGCCACGGCGTTGTTCCACACGGTGGCCCGCGAGGTTCCGGACGCGTTCGCCACGATGCGCGTGGTGCTCTTCGCGGGTGAGGCCGCGAACGCGGATGCGGCTCGCGGGGTGCTGCGGGCGGGGCCTCCAGGCCGGTTGGTGAACCTGTATGGCCCCACGGAGACGACGGTCGGCGTCACCACGCATGACCTGGTGGACCTGCCGGAACACGCCACGTCGGTGCCCATCGGTCGTCCGATGACGCGGGTCCAGACGTACGTGCTGGATGCCCATGGACAGCCCGTGCCGGTTGGCGTCCCGGGCGAGCTGTACCTGGGTGGGGATGGCCTCGCGCGCGGCTACCTGGGGCGCCCCGAGCTGACCGCCGAACGCTTCGTGCCCTCGCCCTTCGGCGACGTGCCCGGGGCCCGGCTCTACCGCACCGGAGACCGTGTGCGCTGGCTGCCGGAGGGCACCCTGGACTTCCTGGGCCGAATCGACACGCAGGTGAAGCTGCGCGGCTTCCGCATCGAGCTGAGCGAAGTGGAAGCCATCCTCCGGCAGCACCCTTCTGTGAAGGCCGCGGTGGCCGGGGTGCTGGACGGTGGCGCGGGCGATCCCCGGCTGGTGGCCTGGTACGTGCCTGGGACGCCGGTGGACGCGGCGGTGCTTCGCGCCTTCGTCTCCGAACGGCTGCCCGCGCCCCTGGTGCCCTCCGCGTTCGTGTCGCTGGAGGCCCTGCCGCTCACGCCCGTGGGCAAGGTGGATCGCAAGGCGCTGCCCTCGCCGGATGCGCGCTCGGTCGCCGCCGGCCCCTCGGCTCCGGAGCACCTGTCGTTCTTCCAGAAGCGCATCGCCACGCTGTTCCAGGACCTGCTGCGCCTGGAGACGGTGGGACTGCACGATGACTTCTTCGTCATCGGAGGCCACTCGCTCCTGGCCACGCAGCTGATCTCCCGGCTGCGGACCACGTTCGGCGTGGAGCTGCCGCTGCGCGCGCTCTTCGATGCGCCCACCGTCGCGCGACTCACGGACCGGGTGGAGGCCCAACTGCTCTCGCGCGTCACCGGCCCGGCGATTCCCGCGCTCGTCCCCACGTCGCGGGAACGGGACCTGCCGCTGTCCTTCGCGCAGCAGCGGCTTTGGGTGGTGGAACAACTGCGCCCGGGCGGCAGTCACTACAACGTCCCCACCGCGCTGCGGCTGGAAGGCACGTTGGACACCGAGGCCCTGCGCCGTGCCCTGGAGTTCGTCGTCGCCCGCCACGAGGCCCTTCGCTCCACGTTCGCGATGAAGGACGGGCAGCCCGTCCAGACGGTGCATCCCGCCTCCGCGTGGGACCTGCCCGTCACCGACCTGTCGGCCGTGGACGCAGAGAGGCGCGAGGACGAGGCCCGCCGGATCTCCGTGGAGGAGGCCGCGCGTCCGTTCGACCTGGGCCGGGGGCCGCTCCTTCGCACGCGCCTCCTGCGCCTGGATGCGGGGGCACACGTGTTGCTCCTGTGCATGCACCACATCGTCTCCGACGGATGGTCGCTGGGCGTGTTGGTGCGGGAGGTGGTGGCGGGCTACGAGGCCTTTGCCTCGGGCCGCACGCCCGTGCTTCCCGCGCTGCCCGTGCAATACGCCGACTTCGCTGTGTGGCAGCGCTCCTGGCTCCAGGGGGACGTGCTGGCGCAGCAGGTGGCGTGGTGGAAGCAGCACCTCGCCGGGGCTCCGCGTGTGCTGGAGCTGCCCACCGACAAGGTCCGCCCCGCGCTCCAGTCCACGCACGGTGCCCTGCTTCCCGTGCACCTGCCTTCGGAGTCGGTGGAGCGGCTGGTGGCGCTGGGCCGTAAGGAAGGGGCGACGCCCTATATGGCGCTGCTCGCGGTGTGGCAGGTGCTGCTGTCGCGCTACTCGCGGCAGGAGGAGCTGCTGGTGGGCTCGCCCATCGCCGGCCGTGAGTACGGGGAGCTGGAGGGACTGGTCGGCTTCTTCGTGAACACGCTGGTGCTGCGCGGGCGCGTGCGGTCGGGGGACACGTTCCGGCCCCTGCTCGCCCAGGTCCGGTCCTCGACGCTCGCCGCGTTCGAGCACCAGAGCCTGCCGTTCGAGAAGCTGGCGGAGGAGCTTCAGGTGGATCGCGACCTGAGCCGCAATCCCCTGGTGCAGGCTGTCTTCGCGCTCCAGAACGCCCCCACCGGCGAGCTGAAGGCGCCGGGCCTCACGCTGCGCCCGGTGCCGGTGGACAACGCCACGGCGCGCTTCGACCTGGGCCTGTTGCTGCACGAGGCACCGGACGGCCTGCGCGGCGTGCTCGAATACAGCACCGACCTCTTCGAGCGCTCCACCGTGGAGCGGCTGATCGGCCACCTGCGCACGCTGCTGGACGCGGTCGTCGCGGATCCGGACGTGGCGCTGTCCCGCCTGGAGTGGCTCACGGCGGAGGAGCGCCGACAGGTGCTCACGACGTGGAATGCCACCGGCGTGGACTACCCGCGAGAGTCGAACCTGGCCGAGCGCTTCGCGCATCAGGTCGCCTTGCGCCCGGAGTCCATCGCGCTGGAGTTCGGAGAGACGCGGCTGACGTATGCCCAGCTCGACGCGCGCGCCAATGCGTTGGGCCACGTGCTGCGGTCGCAGGGCGTCGGTCCGGATGCGCTCGTGGCGGTCTGCCTGGAGCGCTCCGTGGAGCTCATCGTCACGCTGCTGGCCATCCTCAAGGCCGGGGGCGCGTACGTGCCACTGGACGCGGCGTATCCGGCGCGGCGGCTGTCGCTCATGGTGGAGGACGCTCCGCCCCGGCTGCTCGTCACCACGCGTTCGCTGCGCTCCACGCTGTCCATTCCGGACGCGGTGCCTTGCCTCTTCGTGGAGGAGCAGTCCCTGGAGGGACAGCCCACCACCGCTCCGGATGTGGTGATTTCCGCGCGGAACCTCGCGTACGTGGACTTCACCTCCGGTAGCACGGGGCGCCCCAAGGGCGTCGCCGTGGAGCACCGGGGCGTGCTGCGCCTGCTGCACGGTGCCGCCTGGGCGCGCTTCACTCCGGAAGAGTCCTTCCTGCTCATCGCGCCGCTGTCCTTCGACGCGTCCACGCTGGAGATCTGGGGCCCGCTGCTGTCCGGAGGTCGGCTCGTCGTCTTCCCGCCGCAGCCCCCCACCGACCTGGAGCTGCTGGGACAGGTCCTGCGCCGTCACGGCGTCACGTCGCTCTACCTGTCCGCGGGCCTGTTCGCGCAGGTGGTGGACGTGAAGCTGGAGGTGCTGCGTGGACTGCGGCAGCTCTTCGTGGGCGGGGACGTGCTGTCGCCCACGCACACGCGCCGCGTGGTGGAGACGCTGGGACTTCCGGTGGTCAACGGCTACGGCCCCACCGAGGCCACCGTCTTCACCTGCTGCCTGCGCATGGAGCGCCCCGAGGATGTGACGGGCGACCTGCTCCCCATCGGTCCCCCCGTGTCGAACACGCGGGTGTACGTGGTGGACGGCGCGCTCCGGCCCGTGCCCGTGGGCGTTCCCGGGGAGCTGCTCATCGGTGGTGACGGGCTCGCGCGTGGCTACCTCTCCCGTCCGGAGCTGACGGCGGAGCGCTTCGTGCCGGATCCGTTCGCGACCTCGCGGGGCGAGCGTGTCTACCGCACGGGCGATCTGGTGCGCTGGCGCGCGGATGGGAGCCTGGACTTCCTGGGCCGCATCGACAGCCAGGTGAAGGTGCGCGGCTACCGCATCGAGCTGTCCGAGGTCGAAGCCGCGCTCAAGGGCTGGCGCCCTGCCCTCGCCGATGCCGCCGTGCTCGTGCGCGAGGATGTGCCGGGCGACAAGCGGCTCGTGGCCTACGTGGTGCCCACCGTCGCTGGCGTGCTGGACGTCCAGGCCCTGCGCGAACACCTGCGGCAGCGGCTGCCCGAGTACATGGTGCCGACCGCGTTCGTCACGCTGCCGGCCCTGCCGCTCACCCCCAACGGCAAGCTGGACCGCAAGGCCCTTCCGGAGCCCGACGCCGCGTCCACCGCGCGCAAGGGCCGCTTCGTGGAGCCCGGAAGTCCGCTGGAGGATCAGCTCTCCGCCATCTGGGCGCGGGAACTGGGAGCCCGCCGCATCGGCGTGCACGACCATTTCTTCGAGGACCTGGGCGGCACGTCGCTCACCGTGGTGCGCGTCAGCCACCGGCTGCGTGAAGCGCTCCAGCGCGACGTGCCCGTGGTCTGGCTGTTCGAACATCCCACTGTCCATGCGCTCGCCCAGCGTCTGGAGCGGGAGGGCGCGAAGGCCGTCACGTCTCTGGCGGAGCCGGCGGCTCCACGTCCGACGCCTACGGCTGCGGCAGTGTCGGCACCCGCGTTGATTCTCACCGCCTCGCCTGGGCCGACGCTGGGGCAATCAGTGCCGCTCCCTACGGCTTCGACTACGGCAGAACCTGGGCCTTCCTCCGGGGTGTCACCGGGAACGTCGGAGAAGGCTCCGACGCCCGCGCTGCCTTCGGGCGCCATCGCGATCGTCGGCATGTCCGGGCGGTTCCCCGGGGCGACTTCGGTGGAGGAGTTCTGGAAGAACCTGCGCGAGGGCGTGGAGTCCATCTCCCGCTTCTCTCCCGAGGAACTGGAGCACCTGCCCGGCCTGCCTCCGGGCGTGGAGCTGTGGCAACACCCGGGCTTCGTCCCCGCGCAGGGCGTGCTCGCGGACATTGATCAGTTCGATCCCGCCTTCTTCGACATGTCCCTGCGCGAGGCGCAGTGGACCGACCCGCAGCAGCGGCTGTTCCTTCAGTGCGCCTGGGCCGCGCTGGAGGACGCGGGCATCGACCCCTCGCGCTTCCCGGGCGTCATCTCCCTGTTCGCGGGGGCGAACGAATCCGGCTACGCGAACGAGGTCCGGCAGCACCTGCCACTGGACTCGGCGGCCTTCTTCGAGCTGTTCGGCACCGCGACGTACCAGAGCCTGCCGACGAAGGTGTCCTACAAGCTGGGGCTCACCGGCGAGAGCATGCTCGTGTACACCGCGTGCTCCACGGGGCTCGTGGCGGTGCACGTCGCCTGTCAGAACCTGCTGACGGGCCTGTCGGACGTGGCGCTCGCGGGAGCGACCCGGCTGTCGGTGCCGCAGCGCACCGGCTACGTGCACCAGGAGGGGATGATCTACTCCCCGGATGGCCACTGCCGAGCCTTCGATGCGCAGGGCAAGGGCACGGTCTCCGGCAGTGGCGTGGCCGCCGTGGTGCTCAAGCGGTTGGAGGATGCCGTGCGCGACGGCGACCCCATCCACGCCGTCATCCGCGCCACCGCCGTGAACAACGACGGGCGCAACAAGTCCGGCTTCACCGCGCCGAGCGTGCAGGGGCAGGCGGCCGTCATCACCCAGGCGCTGAACCGCTCGGGCGTGGCGCCCCAGGACATTGGCTACGTGGAAGCGCACGGCACGGCGACCCCGCTGGGCGATCCCATCGAGGTCGCGGCGCTCCAGCGCGCCTACGGCCTGGGGACCGAACATCGGGGCACCATCGCGCTCGCGTCGCTGAAGACGAACGTGGGCCACCTGGACACGGTGGCGGGCATCGCGGGCCTCATCAAGGTCGCGCTGTCGCTGCGTGAAGGCGAGATTCCCCCCAGCCTCCACTTCGAGCAGCCGAACCCCCAGATCGACTTCGACTCGGGGCCGTTCTTCGTCAACACCCGCCTGCGACCCTGGCCCCGGGGGGAGACGCCCCGACGCGCCGCGGTCAGCTCGTTCGGGGTGGGCGGAACGAACGCGCACGCCGTGTTGGAGGAGGCGCCGGTGGCCCCCAGTGGTCCCACGTCGCGCTCGCACCAGCTCTTCGTGCTGTCGGCGCGTTCACCCGAGGCGCTGGAGGCGGCGGCGCTGAAGCTCGCGGCGCACGTGCTCGCGAACCGGGCCCCGGAAGCGTTGGAGGCGGCTTCGCTGAAGCTTGCCCAGCAGGTGCTGTCGGCGCGCTCGCCCGAGGCGCTGGAGGCGGTGGCGAAGCAGCTCGCGTTGCATGTGCTGTCCGCCCGTTCTCCAGGGGCCCTGGAGGCCTTGTCGTCCCAGTTCTCCGTGCAGGTCTCCGGAGCGGAGACGACGCTCGCGGACACGGCGTATACGCAGGCCGTCGGACGGCGGGCCTTCGAGTACCGGCGCACGGTGGTGGCGCGCGACGCGGAGGACCTGGCGAAGCAGCTGCGCAAGTCGATCACGCCAGTGCGCGTGAAGGACGTGGAGGCGGCCCGCCGCAAGCGGGTGGCGTTCGTCTTCTCCGGACAGGGCAGCCAGCAGTTGGGCATGGGGCGGGAGCTTTCCGAATCCCTGCCGGCCTTCCGAGCGCATGTGGACACCTGCCTCGCGCTGTTGGAGGAGCCGCTGCGCGCGAGGGTGGAAGCACTGCTGCGCCCGGGTCGCGAGGCCGACGGGGCGGTGCTCGCGGACACCCGCGTCGCGCTGCCCGCGCTCTTCACGGTGCAGGTGGCACTGGCGCGGCTGTGGCAGGACTGGGGCATCGTCCCCCACGCCGTGCTCGGCCACAGCTTTGGCGAGTACGCCGCCGCGTGTGTCGCGGGGGTCCTCTCCCTGCCCGAAGCCCTGCGACTGGCCGTGGTCCGGGGCGAGCTGATGCACCGGCTGCCCCCGGGCGCGATGCTTGGCGTGGCCCTGCCGGCGACGGACGTTCAGCCGCTGCTGTCCGGACGTCTGACGCTCGCCGCGATCAACGCTCCGGATCGGTGCGTCGTCTCCGGTCCCGTGGAGGAGGTGGAGCGCTTCCAGCCCCTGTTGCAGCAGCGCAAGGCCGGCGCGGTGCGCATGCCCTCGCCGCATGCCTTCCACTCCGCGGACGTGGAGCCCCTGATGGGGGAGCTGGCGCGCGTGGTGGCCACGCTTCAGCGCCATGAGCCTTCCGTGCGCTACGTGTCCAGCCTCACCGGCGCGGTGGCGCGACCGGGTGAGCTGGCCTCCGCCGACTACTGGGCCACGCAGATGCGTCAGCCCGTGCGATTCACCGACGCGGTGGGTTCGCTCCTCGAAGAAGGGTGCAGCGTGCTGCTGGAGGTGGGGCCCGGCCAGGACCTCACGCCGCTGATGCGCGCCTGCCTTGGCGAGGACAAGGAGCGGGTGAAGGCGCTCGCTTCGCTGCGGCGGGGCGGCACGACGACGGAGCAGTCCGGCCTCCTCCAGTGCGTGGGGGAGCTGTGGACCTCGGGCCTGGAGGTGGACTGGAGCGCCTTCTACGCCCATGAGCAGCGGCGCCGCGTGCACCTGCCCACCTATGCGTTCCTGCGCAAGCGCTGCTGGGTGGAGCCTCGCGGCCAGGACGGTGCGCCGTCGGCCGCGAAGCCCTCCGGACGTCCGCCCGAGGTTGCGTCCGCCACGAGTGCGACGCCTGCAAGTGCCCTCCCGACTGTGACGCCCGCATTGCCCCGTGCTCCGGAGGGCCATGCGGTTCCGACGCCTGCGGACCCTGTCCCGGTGAACGTTCCGGCCGCCAGAGCACCGACCGCCCACCCTCCCCTGGAGCCTGCTTCCGTCTCCGTGCCTTCAGGCCGTGAGGACGCGCCGCGCGGCGATGTCGAACTGCGGATCGCCACCCTCTGGCGTGAGCGGCTGGGCATGGACTTCGTCGGCCGCGACGACAACTTCCTGGAGCTGGGCGGCAACTCCCTCATGGCCGCGCAGCTCCTCAACCAGCTCCGCGACACCTTCCACGTCCAGGTGCCCCTGGCCGCGCTCTTCGAAGCGCCCACCGTCGCGGGCCTCGCCTCGCGCATCGAGCCCCTGCTCCTGAACACTCCCGTGGTGGAGCCCACGCGCGAGCTGCCCCTCGTGCCCCGCCCGCGCAC
>NZ_RAWD01000099.1:0-28592 GCF_003612065.1 Corallococcus sp. CA047B | reverse complement strand
GCCCCAGCCCCCGGAGCCCCCGGCTTCCAGACCTCCGGAATTGGCGGAGGCCACGCTCCGGCTCGGACGGCCGCTCTACCACGCGCTGGCGCAGGCATGGCCTGGAGTGCGCACGCTGCGGGATCGGCTGAGGCCCTGGCTCTGATGCGACCGGGTCACATCCGAATGGATGCGACGTGCGCAAGACGGCGAGGTAGTTGGTCGCCGTCTTGCCATAGCGGGCGGCGACGGCGCGACAGGGTGAACGCAAAGCCGCCGCCCTTTCTGTCCGGGCATGCCCCCGACAGCACCGAGTCCGCCGTCCTCATCCTGGCCGTGAGCCAGCTCCTCGTCCCGCTCCTCAACGGGCTGCTGTCGCGTCGGCAGTCGAAGCACGAGACCGTCGTGGACCAGATGCCCCTGCTGGGGGAGCGCACCACGCGCCAGCTCCAGCACGCCGCGAACGTGGTGGCCAAGGATTCGCAGCCCGACCGCTAAATCCTTTCGTTCGAGCGTTGGCTTGAGTCTTTGTGGCGCGGTGCCTACTGTCAGGGTTCCATCTCCCTGGATGCATCAAATTCGACTTGCACGGATTGTATCATGTCTGCCTTTGAAGGTTGTGTAACGACACCCCTGGCGAGCCGCGCTGCATCGGCGTCCATGAACGCTGCTGCCCAGAAGGCTACTGCTCCACGGGTTGCACGTAGCACCCCTCAACGGGCCGATGGGCACCCCTTCCCCGGGGAGCACCGCGTAGTCCCCGGAGCTCGTCGTGCCCATCACATCGCAGCGTGCCGCCTTCCTCTCCCGCGTCCTCTCCCTGATGCACTCCCCCTACCGCTGGGGCGCGAAGGGGGAGCGCGCGGCGAACGGCGCTCAGCTCTTCGACTGCTCCGGGCTGGTGACGTGGTGCCTGCACCAGGTGGGCGGGCCCGACTGGCGCAAGACGCACAACACGGACCGGCTGTGGGACGCGTGCAAGCCGGTGGCGAGCGTGGCGGACCTCCAGCCTCGGGACCTGGTGCTGTACGGCAAGGCGGGCGACCCGGACCACGTGATGGTGCACGTGGGCGCGGGCGTGGTGGTGGGCGCCTCCGGGGGCGGTAGTCGCACGCTCACCCTGGAGGACGCGGCGCGGGCGTGCGCTGTCCCGCTAGGGCCTGCAGCCGCCAAGGCGAGCACGAGGACCACCCGCATGCCACACGAGGGAGTGTTCCAGATTTTCATGCATGGCGGTCTATCCAGCTCTATGGGGGCCGACGCATCCCCCTTGAGAGGGAGGCCCGGGACCGCATGTGCAGGCCGGTCCCAAGGGCGACTCCTACGCGATGAAGGCGGGGAACTCGTCGCCCGGCTTCGGCACCAGACCTTCCAGCTAGACGCGTCCGACGGCCACGCCCTGGTTCGCGAAATTCACCTGTGCGTTGCAGAACGCCTCGTAGGTGTAGTGCCCGCTGCCAGTGGCCGAGTCGTCCACGCACCAGCCCTCGGGCGTGCGGTGCAAGGTGAGGGTAAACGTGTCCGGGAGGCGGCCGGGGACGAAACCCCGCCTGAACTCGCCCTGGACTCACCGCTCGTGCTGGCTCGTGGGCTCCCTCGCCCCCGGCCCGCTGATTTCCTCAGTCGGACCGGGGGGTTGGAGAGCGACCCCGACAGGAATCGAACCTGTGGCCTGCGGTTTAGGAAACCGCCGCTCTATCCAACTGAGCTACGGGGTCAATCCAGCGCAACCCCTTTATATCAGGGCAGAATCCCGTCGCAACGACGGTGATTCGGTGGGGGTGGGTCACCGGCCTGGGAGTCCGGTGGGAGTTCCGGGCCCGTCGGACCGGCCCATGTCATCCGGCAGTCACTGAGCATCATGACGAGGGGCTCCGGGCGAGCAGAGCGCGATGCGGCGAAGGCCGCCGCCTCCGCCGCCGTGGACGGCTTGGAGCGGCTCGCTAGCTGCCTCCACATGCAGGCCGGACATGGCCCCCATCCCTGGACGCACTGCACCGCGTGCCTGGATGCCATGAGGGCGAGCCCTCAGTAGCGCTGCCGCGGCCTTGTGGCGCGTGGCGCGACGGCTCCTCCCTGCCAAGTCGTAGCAGGACCTGCAGCCCCTACCGCCCGCAGCGTCAACCCCCGCCCATCTCGCCGTTGGCGCACTCCACCGCGCTGCCGGCACCGCACACCCGTAGCCCCGAACCCATTCATTCCGGCCGCACCTCCGGGTGCGACCAGGAGAAGCACGTCATGTCATCCAACCGCAAAGCGGTGACACCCAAGCAGTCCCGTCTTCCCGACAACTTCACGTTGCACTTCCAGCGCGTCCCCGGTGGATGGGGCGTTTCCGGATCCTCGACGGGGAAGGGGAGCTACGCGTACGAGGCGTTCTGCTGGCTGCCAACGCAGGCGGTCGCCGCGAAGAACCCTTCGTCCACCGCGCCGGACGCCAAGGCTCAGCGCGGCAAGAAGGGCGGTGGCCGATGAGCCCCGCCTTCGACGTGGGCTCGTGCTCCGAGAAGGGGCTGCGGGACTACCAGCAGGACGCCGTCGGGCATCACGTGGGCAGCGGGGGGCTGGTGGCCGCCGTCGCAGACGGCGTGGGCTCGCAAAGGCGCGCTGCGCGGTGTGCTGGGCGCCGCGCTCGCGGCGCGAAGTCCTCAACGAGCTGCGGGACCGGCCCGTCGCCACCTGCAAGGACAAGCTCTGCTGGCGCCTCTGGCGGAAGGCGCTGAAGCGGGAGTGGTCCCTCCACGAGCGCGCGAAGGCCGCGCTGGTGGACGCGTTCTCGGGCGGCGAGGGGGCGTGCCATGCGTGACGTCCTTCGCGCCCTTGGCGTCCTCTGCGCCACCGCGCTGCTCCGCGTGGCGACCCCGCTCCTGAAGCTGCTGGAGCGCCACCAACCACGCCCCACGTCCACCAGCACCACCGGCCGGCCCGCGCTGCGCGTCCTGCCCGGCGGCCTCTCCACGAAGCACGAGGTGCAGCGCCATGGGTGACACGAGCATCGAGTGGACGGACGTTGTGTGGAACCCAACTCGCGGCTGCTCCCGCGTCTCTCCCGGTTGCGGTGGCGGCACCTCCGGCAACCGCAAGGGTGGCTGCTACGCGGAGCGCATGGCCATCCGGCTCGCCGGCCCTGGCCAGCCCTACGAGGGCCTGGTGAAGAGCACCCCGGCCGGCCCGCGATGGACGGGCAAGGTGGTGCTCGACGCGGAGATGCTGGCCGAGCCGCTCCGCTGGCGGAAGCCCCGGCGCGTCTTCGTCAACAGCATGAGCGACCTCTTCCACGAGTCGCTCCATGCGAAGGACATCGCGCTGGTGTTCGCGGCGATGGCGCTCGCGCGACGGCATACCTTCCAGGTCCAAGAGTCCGGCGTTTGCCGAAGCCCTCCAGGATATCGCCGAGGTACCCGGAGGCGAACACCATTCACCTGGTGCTGGACAACCTCAGTACCCACAGCCGCCATGCGTTGGAGGTGCGGTACGGGGTACGTGCAGGACGTCGGCTCTGGCGTCGATTCACTCTACACTACACGCCCGTCCACGGCAGTTGGCTCAATCAGGCGGAGGTAGAGATTTCCCTGCTCTCCCGTCAGTGTTTGGGGACGCGGCGCATCCCCACGCTCGACAAGCTCCGCTGCGAAACGCAGGCATGGCAGAAGTGGGCCAACCGCCACCGGATCCGGATTCGCTGGCGATTCACCGTGCCGAAGGCCCGAGCGAAGTTCCATTACCAACCCACAGACTTCACCCGGTCATAGGACTAGGGCCTGTCCCCTGCCTGTCGTGTCTGCCGCGACTGTAGTCCCGAGGCAGTGAGCGCTCGGAGCCCGGTTGACGGGGCTCCGAGCGTCACGCATTGGAGACACATGTCCGATACTTTTTTTGCAGGTCCAGCAGGGCCTCGGCTCGCTTGAGGCGCACCTGGGCCCGGGCCAACTCCTTCACCAGCTCTGCGACGCGCCGGGCACTCGCCCATTGAAACCGGCGGAGGGTCGCCGCGAGAATGCGTCCCCCCCGCACCTCGCGGCGAAGGCCCCCCATGCCCCAAGACCTCGCATCACTCACAGAGCTCTCCACCCTCGAAGCCCTCATCGACGTTGAAGGGGTGGACGGGCTGCTCGCCGCGCTCGACGACGCGCTCGCCCGGACGCCGGCGGACACGCGCGTGCTGCACGAGGACGGCCCCACCGTGGGGCCTCGGACGCTCGGCGTGCTGCGCAAGGCCGTCACCCTCGACGCGGACTTCCTGCGCGAGCACCCCGAGGCAATCTTCCAGTGCCTCTACAACCGGCTGCGCTGGTACGACGCGCCAGACGCCGCGCGGCACTTCTCCGTCACGGGCCAGGGCCCCTGGGACGACCCGGAGGCGCACCTCCACCAGCTCGCGGCTTGGTGGCGACGGCAGCGGGAGTCCTCCGGCGGTGCGCCCTGGGTGGAGTCCCTCCTGCCGCTGCGTGGCGCGCTGGAGGGTGCCGACGTGTACCTCTGGCACGAGTCCCAGGTGTTGTGCGCGGCCTTCGATGCGACGGGGACGCGGCTCGCCACCGGCTCGTACTCCGACGGCTCGCACGCCGACGGTAACAACGTCCACGTCTGGGACGTGGCGACGGGCAAGCAACTCCGGGTGATGGAGGGCCACGAGATGGAGGTGCGCGGGATTTCGTGGAGCCCGGATGGCAAGCAACTGGCCTCGGGCTCCAGGGCGCATGAAGCGCGCGTCTGGGACGTGGAGACGGGAGAGCACCTGCACTTGTTCCGCCGTCAGGAGGGACAGGTGACGTCGGTGGCCTTCAGCCCGGATGGCACGCTGCTGGCGGTGGCCAACCTCGGCTGGCTCATCCACCTGTATGACCTGGACACGGGTGAGAAGGTCCGCACGCTCAAGGGGCACCAGCAGTCCGTGTTGAGCGTGGCGTTCCATCCCTCGGGGCGCTGGCTCGTGTCGGGCGCGTCGGACGACACGGTGCGCGTGTGGGAAGTGGCCACGGGCGAGCAGGTGGCGCGGTTGGATGCGCAGCGCTCCGTGAGCACCGTGGCCTTCAGTCCGGACGGCGAGTGGCTCGCGTGGGCGGACCTCGATGACGTCGGCGTGGCGGAGACGAAGACCTGGCAGCGGGTGCGCGGCATCCAGGGGGGCTCGCGCTACTCCCACGTGCAGTGGCTGGGGACCTCGCGGCTGGGCCTCTTGGGGTACGACCGGCTGGAGGTGCTGGACGTGAAGGACGGCGCCTCGGTGTGGTCGCGTCCCTATTCCTCGGACGGGCACGAGCGCGGCGCGGCCTTCTCGCCGGACCTGAAGCACTTCGCGCTGACGGCCGTCGATGGCGGTGTGCTGCTGAGCCAGCTCGATGCGCCCACTCCCCCCAGGCTCCTCTCCGAGCAGCACCGCGTGAAGCACCTGTGGGGACGGGCCGAGGGAGCCCTGGCCGTCGCGATGCGGATGGATGGCATGCTCGTTATCGATGCCCAGGGCCACGTACGCGAGCCACCGCCCGAGGCCAATGCATCCAACCTGCATGCCTGGCGCTTCAGCGGGAACGACGCGCTGGCCGCCTATCCCGTCACGAGCTACCTGGAGGACGGGTGGCGACGGGGCATCCAGTTGTTCGACCTGGCACGCCTCGCACCGACGATGGAGCTGACCGGGAAGCCGCTGGAGGGGCGGGATGCGTCCAGGAAGATGACGATGAAGCAGGTCATGACCTTCTCCCCGGACACGACGCTGCTCGCGGGGACGTTCGAGCTGGGCGTGGTGCGAGTGTGGCGCGTGGCCGACGGCCAGTTGCTCCACACACTCAAGGGCCCCGAGGCCCCTGTCACGATGGTGGAGTTCACCCCGGACGGCGCCTGCGTCGTGTCGGGCCATGAAGAGCCCTCCCGGCTCCAGGTGCACGACGTGAAGACGGGCCGGCTTGTGCTCGACACGCAGGCCTTGATGAAGCCCGCAGTGGCGTACACGGCGGCCGCGCGCGTGCCGCGCATCGCGGTGGGACGGGCCTCGGGTGAGCTCGAGCTCTTCGACCTGACCTCGGGTTTCCGGCGCGTGCTCCAGGTCTCCGAAGAGCCGGTCATCGCCGCGAGGCTCTCCGAGGATGGCCTGCGGGTGGCCGTGTGCACACTGGACGACCGGGTGCGCCTGTATGAAGCGGACACGGGGCGGCTCATGTACGAGGTACAGCACCCCGCGCTGCCGTTCCTGGTGGCCATGGAAGGGGACGTGCTCGTCACCCGCTCGGATGACCAGAAGACGCGCTTCTTCGACCTCGCCACGGGGGCGCCGAGAGAGGTGCTCGATGGTAACGCGGAGCCCGATGAGGTGACGCGCCGCGCGTACTGGGAGGTGCTCAGCGACGAGCCCGTCGCGTTCCATCGCCGGATGGACACCACGCCCCTGGCGCGCTTCCACGACTCGCTGGAGGAGACGATCATCCTGCGTGACGGGCTCGTCGTGGCGCGCGGACTCACCGTCCCGGACTTCCTCTACGTGCTGAAGCTCCACGACGCCTCGGGCGGAGCCTGAGGCCCGGAGTCACTGGCAGCCCAGATGAGCTTTCCCGGGGTCGGTGGACAGGTGGGTTAAGCAGCCAGCAGCACCTGTGAGGCAGCCTTCTCGAACTCGACGGGGCTGACGTAGCCGAGCGAGGAGTGCCGCCGCCCTACGGATGGACGGCCGGGCGATGACATGGGAGGGCGTCCAGCTCGGGCAGCCCGTCGACGATTCTTCGCACCCATCGCAACTCCTCAGCTTCGAGTGTTGCGACGACCCGTTGAATCCACCTTGGCTGCCGCGATCCGAAGGGTGCAGCAACCCGGCGGGGGGACAGCGACCCTTCAACGCCATGTCGAGGGCCGAGAGCACCAGGTGTCGGTCAATGCAGTGGTCCATGGCCCAGCCGATGATGCGCCGACTGAAGAGGTCCAGCACGACCGCCAGGTACACCCAGCCCTCGCGCGTGGGCACGTACGTGATGTCCGTCACCCAGGCCTGGTTGGATTTGGGCGGATTGAAGTCGCGAGCCAGTACGTTGGGTGCCACCGGCAGGCCATGCTTGGAGTCCGTGGTGTGCACGAAGCGCCTGCGCCGGCGAGCCCGCAACCCGGCCTCGCGCATCAGCCGGGCCACGCGGTGCCGGCCCACGTGCTGGCCCTGCGCTTTCAGCTCAGCGCGCACGCGGGGGCTGCCATAGGTGCGGCGGCTGTCCTGGTGCACCCGCCGGATTTGCTCCGCCAGCGCGGCGTTGGCCTTCTGGCGTGCGGACGCCTCCCGCCCCTCCCAGGCGTAGTAGCCCGCCCGGGACACCTCCAGCACACGGCACAGCAGGGCCACCGGGTAGTGCGCCTTCTCCTCCTGGATGGCCGCGAACCTCACGTGCTCTCCCTGGCGAAGAAGGCCGCCGAATACTTCACGCTCCATCCGCAGCTGGTGTACCTCGCGGCGCAGCTGGGTCAGCTCTTCCTTCTCGCCCCTCGTCAGCACCCCGGGCGGTCCCTGGCCCGCATCGGCGCGCGCCTGCCTCACCCAGGTTTCCAATGCGCTGCGCGTCAGGTCCAGGTCCTTGGCCACCTGCGCCCGGGACTTGCCCTCCTCCAACACCTGCTTTGCGCCTGCCCCCGGTGCGGAGGCAGGCGCAGGGGAGGGGCCCGGACACCGCGCCCCCCACCGTCACGGACTCACGGCAGCGGCGTCAGCTCGATGTTGTCGAAGTTCGTGTCCCAGCCGTTCGACGTCGCCAGGGTGACGTACGAGCAGGTGCCCTGCCAGTTCGTCACGACGTGGGTCACCTGACCCGGCGTCAGGGTGAAGGTGCGCGTGGGCTGGTTGAAGCAGCTCAGGGTCAGCGTCGCGCCCGTGTCCCAGGTGAAGGCGTCGAGCCCGACGATGTTCCGCTCCCCATAGATGCTGAGCTCGCCCTGGTTCACACCCCCGCCGTTGAACGAGACGCTCTTCGTCGTGAACCCGCCCCAAGGCGACGCGAGGTACCACTTGTTCTGCACGAAGTAGAACGGGCCGTGGGGACCGGTGATGGCCTCATCCGCACCGTCGAAGGTATCGAACGTGACCAGGTTCGACGCGGGGCCCACGGGGATCGTCACGGTGCTGGTGTTGTTGCCCGGAACGTTGTCCGTCTCCGACGCCGTGACGGTCGCCTGGAACTGGAACGTCCCGGCGAGCGAGGGCACCAGCGTCATGCGAACGACCGCGTCCTGACCGGCCGGCAGGCTCGTGATGTCGCAGTGCATGGTGCTGCTGGTCCAGTAGCCGCACGTGCCCACCGACGCCGTCGGCGTGAAGGCGAACGGCGCGAGCCCGGCCGGAACGGGAACGTCGAGCGAGAGGTTGGTGGCCGCCCGCGTGCCGTGGTTCGTCACGGCGATGTCATAGAAGAGCGCCTCGCCCCGGACGCCCGACCCGGCGGGGAAGTCGTGCTGCACGGACAGGTCGACCGGAGACGCGTCGCCGGTGGCGGGCACGAAGGCGACGTCCACCCAGAAGTTGGTGTTCAGCCACGCGTCCGACGGGAAGCCGCTGCCATTCAGACGGCGCACCCCGTTGCCACCCGCCGCGACCGCGGACGGCGCATGCAGGGGCGGCATGTCCACGCCCGCATTGCTGAAGTAGTTGGTCGAAATGGCATAGCGGCCGGCGGTCGCGAAGTACGACACGACATAGGTCGTGTTCGCGGCAAGGGCCACCGGCGTCGGGAACGTCAGCTCCCTCCATCCGAAGCTGGTCTCCCCGGGCGCCTGCGTGGTCGTGCCCAGCAGCGTGCCAGTGGCGCTCCACAGGTGACCCACGTGCGGCCCGATGTCGCCGCTGGCCTTGTAGTAGCGCACCTTCGTCACCGTGCCCGCCACGTCGGTGTGGAACTTCAGGCCCACCTCGGTCGGCGTGCTGTCCGCGTTCTCGAACTGAGGGTCGCCCGTCACCACGTTCCACAGGCTGCACGGGTTGCAGACGCTGCTCGCGAGCGTGGTGGCGGTGACGGTGGCGGACGCGGGGCCCACGTTGCCGGCGGCGTCACGGCCCCGCACGGTGTACTGGTACGCGGTGGCGGGCGTCAGGCCGGTGTCGCGGTAGCTCGTGGTGGTGCCGGGCAGCTCCGCGAGCAGCAGGCTGCCCCGGTACACCAGGTGCGCACGCGCGTTGCCCTGCATCTCGCCATTGCCGTCCACTGAGGCGTACCAGGTCAGGTCGATGGCGGTGGACGAGTTGGGCGACGCCACCACGTTGGTGGGGGCCGTCGGTGGCGTGGTGTCGTTGGGCTGGAACGCCACGTCCACCCAGTAGTTGGTGGCCTGGAAGGTGTCGGTGGGAAAGCCGCTGGCGCCATAGCGATAGAGGCCGTTGCCGCCCCCCGTCACGCTCGCGGGCGCATGGAGCGGCGGCGCATCCAGCGCGGACGCGAAGCCGTTGCTCGTCGCGGCGTAGTGCCCCGCGGGCGCGTGGTAGGACACGACGTAGTTCGTGTCCGCCGTGATGTTGACCGGCGTGGTGAAGCGCACCTCCTGCCAGCCCGACGCCGTCTCACCCTGGAATGTCGCGGTGGCCAGCAGCGTCCCTGACGCCGACCAGAGGCTGCCGGTGTGCGTGCCCGTGTTGCCCGCGCCTTTGTAGAAACGCACGCCCTTGATTTGCCCGGGCGCGTCGCTGCGGAAGCGCAGCCCCAGCTCCACCGCGGCGCTGTCATTCGCGGCCGCCACGGCCGGCACCGCGGAGGCGCTGAAGAGGGCGCGCTCGCCCGTCAGCAGCGGCTGCTCGGCCTGCTCGGTGCGCGGTGCTTCCGGGGCGGAAGGCTCCACGGCGCCGCAGCCTGACTGCACCCCCGTGAAACCCATCAACAACGTCGTGATCCAAATGGATGAACGGCTCAGCACGTCGAACTCCCTGTGGTTGAAGACTGGCGGTGGGATCTCACACTGCCGGCTTGGGAGTCGAGTATTCCAGGAAGAACGGACAGTTCCAGGATCGTCCGAAAGGCAGACGCAGGCTCGGGGTTTCAAAAAGCTACGGGCACTGTGCGAAGTATCCGCGCAGCTGCACCTGGGCCCGGAGCAACCGGGTGTCCGGGCCGGGCACCGTGGCGAGCGCGGCGATGACGCTCGTGCAGCCGGGCAACTTCAGGTCGATGGCCACCGCGGGGTGCAGGCGATCATCCGTGGTGTCAAAGACAAGCTCGGCGCGGAAGTCCGCGAGGGTTGTCTTGCGTTGCACGCCCGCCCCGGCACGCAGGGCCCGCTCGGAGTTCCACACATCCAGCCCCTGCACCGTCGCGAGCGCATCGAAGCGCGGGCCGAGCGCGGACTGGCCGGTCACCCAGAACGTGTGCCGGGTGTCCGTGAGGCCGTCCGCGGAGAGCACGTCTCCCTCCACGCGAGCGGAGACGCCCCAGCCGCCGGAGATCTGGATGTCGCCCCGGGCCCGCATCGTCCGCAGGGCCTCGGCGAAGAGCGTGGAGAGGTCCACGCCGCGCTCCGAGACGTCTTCCTCCGCGTCCCCGGGCGGGGACACGCCGTGGTTCGCCAGGGCGTCCGCCACCTTCTCGGGCAGGGGCGAGTTGAGCACGGGATCATGAGGGTCGTGGACCGTCGTCCGGAGGCCGAAGCCCACGCGCCACGCGTCCGCCACCGTGGCGTCGGGAATCACCGCGGCCGACAGCGTCGTCTTGGTCAGCACCCGCATGAGCCGACCGGCCACCGAGTTGGAGCGATACCGGGAGAGGCTCCGGACGCCACCTCCGAAGAGGAAGTAGGGCGCGACGTCCAGGGCGAGGCCCGGGCGGAGCGTCTCCGAGGTCCGCGAGGCGACCAGCGTGGCCATGAGGGGCTTGGGCGCCGCGCCGAGCAGCACGTGCGTGGGCGTCTCATCCAGGGCCACGAGGGCCGCGGACTCCGGGACGTCCACGTCGAGCACGAAGCGGTAGAGGTTGATGTTGTCCTGCGCGAGCCCTGGCCCCGGGCCGAGGAGCATCCCCAGGCCCGTCAGCAGCGCGAGCCCCCGCCGGAGGCCCGGCGCGCTCACGCGAGGCCCAGGGTGCGCAGGTAGTCGTTGGCGAAGGCCGCCCGCAGCGCGGGGCTGGTGAGCAGGGCCTCTCGTGCCTTGATCCACGCAGCGATGCGCTCCGGGCCATACATGCTCCGCACGCGCGCCGCGTCCAGGTCGTTGATCTTCCCCCAGTGCAGTGTGTAGGGCACCTGCTGCTCGGTGAGCCGTTGCCAGACCTTCTGGCAGTACGTCTTCGTGCGCGCCGACCCGGCCCCGTCGATGTCGAGCACGCACGTCAAGGGCCCGTGGTGGGTGAACGCCATCGTGGCCTTGGACGGCAGGACGTAGCGCAGCGCCAGCAGCCCGGGGAAGGGGTACTCCTGGTTGATGGCCATGGCGTGCTCCACGGTCTTGCGCACCTGGCCGAGGGGCATTCCCAGCGCGCTGCCAAAGGCCCTTCCCCGGGTGGTCGTGTCGGTGAACATCTCTCCTGGGAGCCCACAGACGTTCGAGAACTCCCCATAGAAGCGGTCCAAGAGCTTCGCGAGGACGGGAATGGTCAGCTCCGAGACCATGTCGGTCAGGACGCCGACGATCTCCAGGCCGCTGTCGCCTTGTGTCAGCTTGCTGCCAGGGCTGGGAGGCTTCGAGCCCGGAGGGCACTGGGCATGTTTGTACATCACCGTCACGTAGGCACCGCGCTCCAGGTCGTTGGGATTGATGACGACCTGGAAGTGATACGGCGTCTGCCCCGGGGGGCCCGGGAGCTGGACACCGGAGAAGTCGAGCTGGTCCATCGCGCGCCAGAGGCCCTCGGTCAGGGGCATCCGCCGGCGGTACGCCTGGAGGTGGTAGAGGTCCTCGACGACGAGGAGGACGCCATGCACGACGCCGAAGCTGCCCAGGCTCACGAGCGCGGCGTTGAACAGGGTGTCATCCCGGATGAGCTCCGCGCCAAGCTTCTGGGGGATGTCATCGTTGATGGTGGGGGAGCTGGCGCGCTCCAGCCACACGTGCCGCTCCGGTGAGACCACGAGGTGGAGGCCGGCCACGAAGTCCTGCATGGCCCCGAAGGTCAGGGAGGAGCCGTGCGTACCCGTCCCAATGGCGCCGGCGATGGTCTGCCCGTTGCTGGCCCCGGAGGTCGGCAGCGCCTTTCCCATCTTCTCCATCAGGAAGTGGTTCAGCTCCGCGACGGAGTTGCCGCACTGGACGAAGAGGAGGTTGTCCCGCGAGCCCGCGTAGGACGGGTGGGCGCGAGGGGTTGGGAAGAGGTAGTTCAGCGGCTTGGTGTTGACCAGGATTCCACTGGTCGCGGGCGCGCGGGAGAAGGACCAGCCGGCTCCCAACGCGCGGATCTCCAGGCCATCTCGGAGCGCCTGGGCAATCAGCCCCTGCAGGCCCCGGGTGGTATCGGCATAGCCCTCCGTCGAGGACTCGGAGGCATTGGCATTCCATACATCCAACAGCAGCTCCAGCTTCTGGCTGTAGCTCTCGTGCCAGTTTTGCCATTGCTTCAGGTCGCTCTGGTGGATGATGGGAGGCATGGCTAGTTCGCCTCGACCGGCGTGGAGGTGAGGGACCCCAGCTCACCTGGAGACGGCTGGGCCTTGGCGCAGCGCCACGTCACCTGTTGCGGCATCGCGATGCCCAGCGTCACGACGCTGATGAGCGCGAAGCCCAGGTTGGTGCTCTGGGTCACCTCCGCGAGCGCCTGGCCCTGACAGTTGTCGACCCGTGGCCTCTCCTGGACGAGCCCCCAGGCCAGTGACCAGAGGACCTCGCCCTCGGGCTCCGTCGCCGGGGCCCCCGCATGGCCGGGCGCCTGGACGCGATAGTGGGCACAGGCCGACGCCAGTGTCAGACACAGCACCGTGGCCAGCCGCCACGAACCGAACATGGATTGCATGCCCCCCCACTTTCAGGACGGAGGGTAGACCACCACCTGGGAGCCTCAATCGCTCGCGCGGGAGGTGGGAGTGATGGGATCTGGATGGGGCGAAACGGCTCAGCGTGCGTATCGCTCGCGGCGCAGCGGGCGCCACTGGTAGGCGCACTCGTTGAGGTGCAGCACCGAGTCGAGCCGCGCTCCCGGGGCGAGGGGGCCCTCCTGGAGGTATTCGCAATACCACTGCACCGGGGTGGCGAACCGTGCGTTCCAGGGCGCACGGTCGATGGTCAGCACATAGACGAACCCGTCGGCCACGCCGAACGCGTCGTAGCACTCGACCAGCGGCTCATGGAGCGCGTCCAGGTCCGTCCACACGCTGCCCTCGGGAGGCTGCGTCCGGGCCTTCGTATCGAAGACGCCCACCAGCTTCCCCCCGGGGAAGGCGGGCTCCGGGTCCACCCCCACCGTGAGCAGGTCGCCCTCGCGCGCCATCACCATCCGGGCTTCGCCAAACTCATGGAACTTGAACTCCTTGAGCGCGTTTCCCACGCCGCGCATCACGGGGTCGCTTGTCTCGCTGCGCACGAAGTAGCCACCGCGTCGCCAGTTGCCGTTCGCGTTGCGGTAGCGCACCGCGGCCCGGTAGCTCACCTGGTAGAAGCAGACGCCCATGAGTGGCATCAGGCCTCGCGGTCGCATGTCTCGCAGCGAGGACATCAGCACCTGCACCCAGGCCGTGCCGTGGAAGACCTCCGGCTCCAGGGGCGCGGGCAGCAGGCGCGCGAGGCGGTCCGGGTCCACCGCGTAGTTGATGGAGACGGCTTCCACCCAGTGCGTCTGCACCTGCGTGAGCCAGGGCACGGAAGGACACTCCTCCATGCCGTCGGAGCTTGGACTGGGGTCCTGGGCCCGTTCGAGCGCGGCGTGCGCTTCCCGCAGCGCCTCGTGTCCGGAGGGCGTCAGCACCCACGCCCCTCGCGAGGCCTGCGCCCATCCCGACGCGACGAGCTTCCGCAGCAGCGCGGCGGGCTCCGCGACGCCGGCGTCCTCCAGGCGTGCCGTCAGCGCCCGCTCCGTGAGCCCGAGCGGTTCCAGGGCCAGCGCCACCAGGGCCGCGAGTGTCTCCGGGCTCATACCAGCCGGGGCCCTGCGTCCCCCGAGGCCAGTCGTCGGCTCCGGGCGCGGTGGAGCGCGAGCCCCGAGCTGAACTGGACGAGGAACCAGAGCCCGCCCAGCACTCCGAACGCGTGGGACTCCAGGCGCGCCATCCCCAGGGCGACCAGCGAGAAGAGCAGGGCCATCCCGTACCAGACGCGGCCCATCAGCGCGCCCATGGACGCGAAGGACATGGCGAACAGGACGCACGCCACCGCGGGCACGAAGAGCCGGTCCAACCCGAGCAGCAGGTTGAGCAGCGCCACCAGCACCAGCCCCCCGATGAAGGTGGTCCAGATGGCCCAGATCTGCCGTTCGATGAACGAGCGCACCCCGGCCGTCTGGCCGCGCTTCATCGCGAAGATGCTGACGAAGTTGAGGAGCAGCAGCACGCCCCAGAGCAGCACGAAGGGCCCCGGGCCGCGATGGCCCGCTTCCCAGAGCCAGTCCGTGGCCAGGAAGCCCCCTCCGTTGGTGAAGGCGTGGATCATCCAGATGGCGCCCCAGTTCTGGAGCGCGGTGTCGTCGCGGGCCTGCGCGACGACCCGGCGCATGAGTTCAAGGGCCTGGGTGGCTTCGGTGCGATTCATCGCCCGGGAGGCTACTGCTTTTGCGCGACGCGCACCCGGCCCACCTCAGCTTCGGGTCGGCTTCAGCTTCCGGCGCAGCCAGGCCTCGCCGCTCACCAGCCCGATGCCCGCCAGCACCAGCGTCGCACCCCAGACGAAGCCCAGCGTCAGCGGCTCCTTGAGGATGAGCACGCCCAGCGACACGCCGAACAGCGGCGTCATGAAGGAGAACACGGCCAGGTTGGACGCGAGGTAGCGGCGCAGCAGCCAGAACCAGGCGAGGTAGCTGGCGAAGGACACGCCGATGCCCTGGAACAGCACGCTGCCCACCGCCAGGGGCGTCAGGTTGACGCGCGTCGCCTGACCCGTGGCGAACGCCACGCCCAGCAGCAGCACGAAACAGAGGGCCAGTTGGTAGAATAGCGTCAGGCTTGGCGGCGCTTCGGAGAGGCGCGAGCCGCGCACCACCACCGTCGTGAGGCCCCATGCGAGGCCCGCGCCCACCGCGAGCGCATCGCCCAGCAACATGCGCGCGTCGAAGTGCGTGTGCGTCGCCCCTCCGGCGAACGCCACGGCGATGCCGCCGAAGCACACGGCGATGCCCAGCCACTGCAGCGGCCGCAGCTTTTCACCGGGCAGCAGCAGGTGCAGTCCGAGCGCGGAGAAGACGGGCGCGGTGTAGAGGAACACCGCGACGTGGCCCGCGCTGGTGTACGTGAGGGCCAGCGCGATGAGCAGGAACTCCGCGCTGAAGAGCAGGCCTGCGAGCAGTCCTCCCCGCAGGGTCCCCTGACGCAGGCCCTCCCAGCCTCCCCGCCACGTCATGAGCAGCCCCACGAGCAGCGCCGCCACCCCCGAGCGCAGCGATGCCTGGAGGATGGGCGCGATGTCGTGCGCGGCCAGCTTGATGGCCACCTGCTGAATGCCCCAGAGGGCGCACAGCAACAACATCACCTGGAAGCTGAACGCGTCAGCGTTGCGACGCAGGCTCATGGGCGCACTGCCGCCGGGTGGAGTGACGAGACGAAGATGACAGGACGGAGGGCGTGCGCGATGTGGGACATGGTGGGGTGTCCGGGGGCGGACCTGCCCTTGATTAACCGTTACCGCCTTGCGGGGACAGCACATCGCTCCCGACCGCATGAATCGTTACCAACCCGGAGCCGAGCCGAAGCCACAGGAGGGGCGTGCGGCACGGCAAGGTCTGGCCAGGCAGGAGGAAGGGCAGGCGGACGTTCACCTCGAAGGCCGGACACCTCCGCCCGTGCGTCCGGGCCTGCAATAAGTGCAGCCCGACCTACGAATAACCGTCCGGTCTACGCGCCGCGCAGGTCCACGCTCCGCACGAACCCGGGCTTGCGCCGCGCGTGCGAGGCCTGCTCGTAGGCGTAGGCGAGCTTGAACAGCACGGGCTCGCTCCAGGCGCGGCCAATGAAAGACACTCCCACCGGCAGCCCGTGGACATCGCCCGCGGGCACCGTGATGCTCGGGTAGCCGGACACCGCTGCGGGCGTGGAGCTGCTGCCCAACCAGTGGTCACCCAGCACCAGGTCGATGGGGCCCGCCGGTGCCTGCGTCGGGGCCACGAGCGCATCCAGCTTGTGCTTGTTCATCACCGCGTCCACGCCCTCCGCGCGCGAGAACCGGCGGCACGCCGCGAGCGCCTTGCGGTAGGCGGGGTCGGTGAGCGGGCCCTTCTCCCGCGCCTGGAGCAGCAGCTCCTGGCCGAAGTGGGGCATCTCGCGATCGCGGTGCTTCTCATTGAAGGCGATGAGGTCCGCGATCGTGCGAACCGGAGCGCCCTCACCGAGCTGTGCGAGGTAGGCCTCGAGGCCCGCCTTGAACTCGTAGAGCATCACCTCGAGTTCGGGCCCGTCGAGCTTGTCCACGTTGGGCAGGGGCGCGGGGTCCACCAGCACCGCGCCCTGCGCCTTCATCAATTCGAGCGCGCGCTCCACGACCGCGTCGGTGGCCGGGTGGTAGCCGAAGAAGCGCTCGCGCGGCACACCGATGCGCGCGCCCGCGAGCCCCTTCGGATCGAGGAACCGCGTGTAGTCCGCGTGGGCATGGCCTCGACCCGTGGCGGTGACCGCGTCGCGTGGGTCCTCGCCCGCGAGCACGCCCAGCAGCACCGCGGCGTCCGCCACGCTGCGCGTCATGGGGCCCGCGGTGTCCTGCGTCGCGGAGATGGGGATGATGCCCGCGCGGCTCACGAGGCCCACCGTGGGCTTCAGCCCCACCAGCGAGCACGCGGAAGCAGGCGAGACGATGGAGCCGTCCGTCTCGGTGCCCACCGCCACGGCGCAGAAGTTGGCCGCGGTGGCGGCGCCCGAGCCGGAGCTCGAACCGGAGGGGGTCCGGTCCAGCGCGTAGGGGTTGCGGCACAGGCCGCCGCGCGCGCTCCAGCCGCTCATCGAGTGCGTGGAGCGGAAGTTGGCCCACTCGCTGAGGTTGGTCTTGCCCAGGAGGACGGCGCCGGCGGCGCGCAGCCGCTCCACGATGAAGGCGTCGCGCGGAGCCACGGCGCCCACCAGCGCGAGCGAGCCCGCGGTGGTCTGCATCCGGTCCGCCGTGGCGATGTTGTCCTTGAGGAGCACGGGGATGCCGTGCAGCGGCCCGCGTGAGCCCTTCGCCTTGCGCTCGGTGTCCAGCGCTTCGGCCATCGCGAGCGCGTCGGGGTTGAGCTCGATGACGGAGCACAGCGGCAAGTCCCCCGTGCGGTCGAGCGCGCGGATACGATTGAGATAGGCCTCCGTCAGCCCGCGCGCGGTGTGCTTGCCGGACTCAAGGCCCGCCCGCAGCTGTGCGACCGTCGCCTCTTCGAGCGCGAAGGTCCCGGCCGCGGCGGAGGCCGTCGAGGTGGCGGGCGGCGACTCCGCGTGCGCCTCCCGGGCGGTCAGCGCCCCGGTGACGGCCGCGGCGGCCCCGAGGAGCGTGCGGCGGGAGAGGCCAGTCGGGTTGACGTTGGAGGGAGCGGTCTTCTTCGTCATGGAGCGGGCACGCAGGGTGGGAAGGGGGCTCCAAGTGGACCAGATGCCCCCTCTGGGAGGAAGGGGGGACGCGGGGCCTCACCGAGCCCGGGGGCCCCAATAGAATCCCGTACCGTCGAGGGTGGCGCTCCACAGCTCGTCCGACGACAGCCCTTCGAGGGTCGTGAAGCCCTGGGTGCCGAAGCGGAAATCCCCCCACGTCTCCCCGTCGAAGCGAACGATGTCGTCCGTGGCCAGGACCGCGATGACGGCGCCCTGTCCGAAGGCCACCACGTCGATGATGTCGGGCGAGACGCCACCGTCCACGAAGATGGGGTAGGGGGGCTTCGTGCTCCAGGTGCCCGCCGCTCGCTCCAGGAGCAGTCCCTGGTCTCCGGTCGCGTAGGCGAGGCCCGGCGCCACGACGTGAACGGCGTGCAGGGCGAGCTGTCCTCCGGCGGGCGGCGGCAGCGCCTCTCGCAGCCACGGGCCTCCGTCCGCGTTGACGTGGTACGCGACGGGCACCTCGCCCGTCTGCCCCACGGTGATGAGTGTTCGCGGGTCGAGACCGTGGATGGCGCGGAGGTCCGCGTTCACGCGCTCCACCCGCACCGGCTCCGCCGGGTAGTCCCAGCGGAGGATGTCCCCGGCCTCGTTCACCGCGTAGAGCGTCGTGCCTCCATCCGCCTCGAAGCCCACGAGGTCCTGGATGGCCGCGCCGCCTCCGTCGAAGGACGTCAGCGCGCAGGGCTCCCCGGCGGCCAGCGTCCGCGTGGCGAGCCGTCCCTCCCAGGAGCCCATGAACACACGCCCGTCGCTCGGCCGTGCCCACGCGGTGGACCACGCTCCGTGGCAATCGGTGAATGGCTCGACGTTGAAGCCACCGTCGGTCTCCCGGCGGACGTGGGCGACGACGTCGTTGCTGTCGCTCACGAACCAGGCCTGGTTGCGCGCGTGGGGCGCCACGTCCCGGAAGCTCGCTCCCGGGAGGGTCTCGGTCGTCTTCCAATCGATGCCATCACAGACGGGCGCCGGGTCCTCCCGGCCGTCACAGTTGTTGTCCAGGAAGTCGCAGCGCTCCTCCACGCCCGGGGAAACGGAGGCGGAGCGGTCATCACAGTCCGTGCCCCGGGTGGCGGTGCTCACGTAGCCATCACCATCGTCATCCCGCGCGCTCAACTCCAGCTCGACCGTGGCGGTTCCCTCCTCGGGAACAACCCCCTGCGCCGACGCGGTGGCCACCTCCTGTCCCGAGCACGAGCGCTCGCGGGCGGAGGCTGTCACCTTCACGGTGTCACTCCATCCTGCACGGCGAACGAATCCCACCTCCGCCGTCGCCGCTCCCCCAAGCCCGGGCGGCTCCACCGGCAGCTCGAAAGTCCTTGAGGCGTCCTCCGCGTCCACCAGTCGCAGCGTGACGCAGCCCGGACGGAAGCCGTCGTAGGTCAGCAGCACCCGGACCTGGCAGGGGTGGCTCGTGTCGCACCCGCTGGGGCGCTCCTCCTCGAGCTCCTCGATGTCCGGCACCGTGCAGGTGATGCAGAGCAGCCCGAGTCCCACGGCCACGGCGCGCTTCATGGCGAGACCTCCGTCCGCGACGTCGGCGGGTCGTCCGTGAGCAGCCAGACGACGGCGGCTCCGGCGGCGGCGGTGATGGCCGCGCCCAGCAGGACGTTGGCCGCGAGCGCCTGTCCCCGCGCGCTGTCCAGGTGCGCGGTCCGGTCGCTGTAGAAGGCATCGTCGCGCGCGGCGTTTACGTTGCTCCGCGACTGGAGGCCGAAGTATCCGCCGACGCCGCCGAGCACCACGCCCCCTCCCAGCAATGCCAGCGGAAGCACCGGCATGGAGCGCGTGTGTCGCACCTCCGCCTGCGCCCTTGGCGGAACGAGCGCGACCTGCGCGTCCGGCATCGCATTCGGTGCGTCCGAGGGCGGGCGGGGACTGCGTGTCAGCTCCTCCTGCACGGTCCGCTTCACCTCCTCGAAGTCGCGCGACACCTTGGGTGACACCTTCACCGGCAGGCTCGCGTCGGGCAGCAGCGACAGCCCGTTCTTGAACGAGGCCAGGGCCTCTTGACGGCGTCCCAGGTCCGCGAGCACGAGCCCTCGGAAGATGGCTGTCTGGCCCCGCTCCCTGCTGTCGCGCGCCACGGTCTTCGCCGCGTCGAGCTGCTCGAGGGCGTGCTCGTAGTCGAGTTCCTCGTAGGCGTGGGATGCGGCGGACATCCGGGCCTGGAACTCCGGGCCAGCGGAGGCCGCCGGTTGGCTCCAGGCGGGCGACACCAGCATCAGCGCGAGGCCGAGCACGATTCGCAGGTCCATGGGCGCGGAAGATACCATCGGGCCACCGGACCGCCTTGCAGCGCTGTTTTGACCGCACCGTGGGGTTGTCAGTTGATGCTTTCAGGACAGGGCGCTTCTGTTGTCGCCGGAGAAGTACACCCCGCAGGCAGCGGGAATCCTGGCTCGCGGCTCCTGTCCGGGCAGCCTTCAGGCGAGCCCCGCTCTGTCATTGCACCCGGGGTGCCTCCATGTGATAGCCGCGCCCCCAACCTGGAGGCGTGATGTCGAGATGGATTGCCTGGCTGTCCCCGTGTCTTGGCTTGCTGGTGTCTGGCTGCATGTCATTGGAGGTGGATGACGCGCGGGATCCGGAGGTTCAACAGCAGGCCCTGGCCGGCACGCAGGTCATCGACTACTCCTCCGCGAGCACGCTGGCGAACACGGATGCGTCCGGCAAGAGCGGCGGCATGACCGTGCTCAAGACGAACAGCGCTGCGTGCACGGTCGGCGCCTACGCGGATTGCTACGCGAACTACATCGAATTCAGCGCGACCTACACGGGCTACCTGAGCTTCAATCTCTCAAGCCTCACCCAGGCCGCGCCAACCCCTGCTCAAATCACCCAGCTCCAGTTGCTGACGAAGTACCAGGGGCCAGGGGCCTCCACGTCCTACTACCAGTGGCAGCTCTACCGGTTCACGACCTCGAGCTGGGTGAACATCGCCAACTCGCAGGGGCGCGGTGACTGGGTGTGGACCCCGGCCCTGACGCTCACGCTCCCGGGCACCGAGGCGGCCTCCAACTTCGTCTCGGGCACTGGCGAGATTCGCGCGCGGCTCATCAAGGGCGCGGGGACGGATGCGGCGCAGCTCGACAGCCTCCGCCTCCAGGTGTCCTGGGACATCCCCACGACGTGCACCGCCGAAACCAACGCGGCCTTCTGCACGCGGCTGGGCACGAACTGCGGGCAGGTGAGTGGCACCGACAACTGCGGTCAGGCGCGCACGGTCTCCAGCTGTGGCAGCTGCCAGAGCCCGGCGACGTGTGGCGGCGGCGGAACCGCGAACGTCTGTGGCCAGGGCGGGGCCTGCACCGTGGCGAGCTTCCCCAAGGGCACCACCTGGATGTGGGACCTGGAGAACAACGCGCTTCCCACGAACCTGAATGCCCAGGTCTACGTCGTCGACCTCTTCAACACCTCGACCGCGAAGATCCAGGAGTACAAGAACGCCGGCAAGAAGGTGGTCTGCTACTTCAGCGCCGGAACCTATGAGAACTGGCGGAGCGATGCCAGCCAGTTCCCGCAGGACACCTATTGCAGCCCCGGAGAGGACTGCGCCCAGTCCATCCACATCCTGGGGGACTGGTGCGAGAGCGGCGGCGGCTGTGAGTGGTGGCTGGATCACCGCAAGCCGGCGGTGCGGACGGTGATGACGTCCCGCATGCAGTTGGCGAAGAACAAGGGCTGCGACGCGGTGGAGCCGGACAACATCGACGGCTACTCGCACGATGATGAGATCAGCTGCACCGACCAGGCCTGCTGGAGCCTCACGGCGGCCAATCAGCTCGACTACAACCGCTGGCTGGCCGACACCGCCCATTCCCTGTGTCTGGGCATCGCGCTCAAGAACGACGTCGACCAGATCCCCGCGCTCGCCAGCTCCTTCGACTTCGCCATCAACGAGCAGTGCCAGAAGTACGCCGAGTGTGGCGCGTACAAGACCTGGTTTACGAACCAGAACAAGGCGGTCTTCAATGCCGAGTACGTCGTGGACTCGGGCGACGAGACCACGAATTGGTCTTCGTGCACGGGGACCGGGACGCTCTGCGCCTGCGGCGAGAGTGGATTCGCCCAGGGTGACATGCGCACCCTGGTCTTCAGCACCTCGTCGGTCCGCTACAACAACCTCGCCTTCACCTGCTGGTAGCGCGGCGGGCCGGGGCGGGCTTCCCGCCCCGGCCTCGCACTCGTGTACCTCGCCGACGTGCCGCTGCGCGTCCAGACGCACCCGAACGCCCGCATCGGGGAGCTACTGCCGCACGAGTGGAAGCGCTTGCGCGCCGCCGACGCTTCCTGACGCCACCCGCGCCGACCATGGTACTCGTCCGCATTCAAGCGATCCGGCACGTCGTTGGCCGGACGGTTACCCATCCCCGGCGAAGCTTGCCGGGAGGTGGAAATGAAGCAGCCCCGGCCCCACACAGGCGCCGTTGTGCCTATCCCAATTTCGGTCGCTGCGTCATAGGTGCGTCAAGGCCACTTCCGGCAGCGCGTCAAGGCCGGTGAGCGAGGCGCGCGGTCGTCGTTCAGTCTGGCCAGCGACTCGCGAGGCAGGCTCCTGGAATGAGGCAGAGCCCACCAAGTGATGGGCCCTCTCTCCACCACGATGGCACGATTGCCACCGACAGGTCCGACATCATGAAGGCCACAACGAGCACTGGCTGATGAAACGCCGCAGCTTCCTCTCGCCGCAACAGGCCCGACGAAAGCTGGTGCAGTCCGGGCGAGCGGCCTGATTACGACCAACTCGGTGTCGCATCAATCCGGTGCGGTACACCGCCCAGCAACAAGGCCACGACCAGCACGCCACTAACGAGCCATTTCAGGATGCGCCCGAGAACCACTCCTCTTCGACCGCCACTGGGAAGGCGCTGTGCTAGGGCGTGTCCGCAAACTAGAGCCAGAGGCGGATGGAGGCGAGATGCACCATCGCCAGGTAGTTGGCGGCGCGCTTCTCGTACCGCGTCGCCACGCGGCGGCACTGCTTGAGGCGGTTGAAGAGACACTCCACGCGGCAGCGCTTGCGGTAAGCCGCGCTGCGAAAAGAGCGCTGCCGCTGCTGGTTTGAGCGCGTGGGGATGATGGGCTGCACGCCGTGCCGCAGGAGGTAGGCGCGGACCGTCGTGTAGCTGTAGCCCTTGTCTCCCGCGAGGGCGTCCGGAAGCCTGCGCGGCGCCCCGGGCAAGTGCGCCTTGGGCACGCTGCCGCCCTCCATGAGGGCTTCGAAGCCGATGGTCTCGCTCCGCTGGCCTGCCGTCAGTGCAAAGACGAGTGGCTGTCCTCGCCCTTCGGCCCGGACGTGGACCTTCGTCGAGAAACCGCCTTGGCTGCGGCCAAGCGCTTCGGCTTCCCCCCTTTATGCGGCGTGCCGCGGGCACGGGCCGCATGCTGGTGCGCACGCACCACACTCGAATCCACGTAGTGCAGCGTCCAGTCGAGCCTGCCGTCCTCGTTCGCTTCGGCCTGAAGCGCACGCAGCACGCGCGCCCAGATGCCCGCCTGCTCCTAGCGGTAGAACTGGCTGGTGAGCGTCTTCCACCTGCCGAACCGTCCCTCGGGTACGTCGCGCCACGGCGTCCCCGTGCGCAGGGCGAAGAGGATGCCCTCCACCACCGTGCGATGACTCTTGTTGGGCCGGCCCACAGCCGGCCGCTCGGGGGGAAGCAGCGGAGCCAGGTGCTCCCACTGCGCGCTCGTCAGTTCTGGGCGGTCCATGCTCGTTCAACACACGGACCCGCCTCGCTTAGTTTGCAGACACGCCCTAGCCTCCCGGCCGGACCGCGGTGTCCCGTCACCCCTGTACTGGCGCTCGAAAAGGCGCAAACTCCCCACTGGACGGCCACCACGGTGCAGCCCGAGCCCGGGCACGTGTCACTCCAGGTGCTCGAGGCACAGGGTGCGAAGGGTGTTCCGGGCCGGGCCGACCGCGAGCGACAGGCCAACTGCGCAGCCAGCCTACTGCCGCCCGCCGCAGCCTCATTGGCTCGAATCAGGCTCCCTCACAGGTACAGGGGGTATGTCCGGCTAAGCATTTCTTGCGATGCCACTCTTCCACCATTCACTGATTGGCCCGGAGCTCCCGGGAACCTGCGAGGCGCCCCGAGCGGAGATCAGCGTGGATGATGCTGCTGGATGAGCTTCGCGAATCGCCGCAGACCGATTGCGTCGGCAGCGGACGGCGACACGGCGTTCGCGAGCGTGAGCATCCTGAGCAGCCCTCCGCCCATGATGTGGGCCCGACGTCGCTGGCGGATGGTGGCGAGGATCTCGCGCGCGACCACGTCGGGCTCGCAGAGGGCGACGCCCATCTTGCGCCACATGTCGAAATACGGGGACTCCGACTCTGTGTTGGAGGGCACAGGCCCGAAGAACGAAAGCACCACGTCGGTCCCGGCAAGCTCGCGGTTGGCGCCTTGCACGTAGCTCGCCAGCGCGCCGCGGGTCGCCGCGTAGGCGCTCATGAACGGCAGCGCCACCCGGCCGTCCATGGCGCCGCCGAGGTGGACGACCACTCCGCCGCCGGCTTGCTTGCGCAACCCCGGCAGGAATGCCTGGGTCACGAAGATGGGTCCCTTCACGTTGACCGAGAGCAGCGCGTCGACGTCGGCCAGCGTGTAGTCCTCAATTGCCTTGCGTGGCGAGATGCCCGCGAGGTTCACCACCGCATCGACCCGGCCGAGGTGCTCGAAGGCCGCCGCCGCCAGCTTCTCGAGGCTCGCCGGATCGGTGACGTCCGCGCGCAGGTAAATCGCCGAACCGTCGCTCCGGCCGGTCAGCTCCGCGGCGTCGTGCTCGCGCCGCGCCGCGAGCACGATCCGGAAGCCCTCGGCCGCGAGGAGTCTGGCAAGGGCGTGACCGAGTCCTCCGGTCGCCCCGATGAGAACGGCGGTGGGCGCATCCATGCCCTGCCTTGCTTCGGCGCGGTCGGTTCCGGTAGCGCCACCGGTAATCACAGGGGGCTTTCCATTCAGTCCAGTCATTTCGTGTTCCTTTCGATGAATACCGGTTACTATTAAAGTATCTATTGAGAGCAAAAAAAAACTAGCCGGACCTGGCCCTGATTCTCGACACCACGTCCGCCAATGTCGTCTGCCTCAGATCCCTACGGACGGCCTCCTGAGTGCCAACCAGCACGTCGCTCATGACTTCCTTGATGTTACAGCTCACGACACACTCCTTCGTTTTGGGATAGGCATGGATGGCAAAAGCATCTGGAGGGTTTACCGCAGAGTAGATGTCTAAGAGGGAAATACTCTTTGGGCTTCGTGCCAAGCCATAACCACCCGACTTACCAACAGTCGCCTTAGCCAGCTTCGCCTTCGAGAGTTTAACGAGGATTCTCTTAACAAAAACCGGGTTCGCATTCACGCTGCCTGCGAGAATTTCCGACGTGAAAACTCCATCGTGATGTGCGATTGCCGCCATTACGTGGACGGCGATCGAAAATTGAGTGTTTACGGAGGCCATTTATGGATACTATGTTGGTATCCATATCTGGATGCAAGAGCAAAGTAACCGTCCGGCCAAACGACGGCTTGAGCGCTCGACGCAGTCATGCCTAGAGCGTGTCCGCAAAATAGGTCGAGGGCGCCCGGCGTTGAGGCGGCATGAGCCGGGGAGAACTGACCGACGCGCAATGGAAGAGGCTGGCCGGCCTGCTGCCGCTGCAGCCGCCGGCCAGGGGCCGCCCCAATATGGACCACCGCCTGGTGTTGGACGGCATCTGCTGGGTGCTGCGCACGGGTGTGCCCTGGCGAGAAGTGCCACGGGAGCGCTTCGGGAGTTGGAAGATGCTCAGCAGTCGTTTCTACCGGTGGCAGGAGGCGGGCATCTGGGCGCGAATCCTGCGCCAGTTGCAGGCCGAAGCGCATGAAGACGGGCGGCTGGATTGGACGCTGCACTACGTGGACGCCAGCGTGGTGCGAGCCCACCAGCACGCGGCAGGAGCCCGGGGGACACCGGCCAAAGGGGGAGGCCGAAGCGCTCGGGCGCAGCCAGGGAGGTTTCTCGACCAAGCTCCACGTCCGGGCCGAGGGCCGAGGCCGCCCCCTCGTCTTTGCGCTGACGGCGGGCCAGCGACACGAGACGCAGTCCTTCCCCGCCCTGATGGCGGGCGGAAGCGTCCCGCGTGCGCATACGCCGGGGGCGCCGCGCCGACTGCCGGATGCCCTCGTAGGGGACAGGGGCTACAGCTACAACAGCCTGCGCGACTGGTGTCGTGAGCACCGCGTGCAGGCGGTCATCCCTACTCGCTCCGACCAGCGGCGCCTTCGTTCCTTCCGCCACGCGGCCTACCGCAAGCGCTGCCGCGTGGAGTGTCTCTTCAATCGCTTGAAGCAGAACCGGCGGGTGGCGACGCGCTACGAGAAGCGCGCCGCCAACTACCTCGCGATGGTCCTCATCGCCTCTATCCGCCTCTGGCTCTCGTTTGCGGACACGCTCTAGCCCAGAGGCACCGACAACAGCTCCCGCTGACACGTCACGTAGAGCGTCCGGTCGTGCACCAGCAGGCCGCCCAGGTCGGCGTGGCCGACGTCGTGCACGGCGAGGCACTCGGTAGAGTCGAGCGACCAGACGCGCACGGTGCCATCGGAGCTCCCGGTGCACAGCAGCCCGCGCGAGGGCTCCACCGCGACGAAGTCCACCCAGTGCGCGTGGCCGTGCCATTGCCGCACGACGCGGCCGGTGCGGCTGTGGAACATGCGGGCCACGAAGTCCCAGGACCCGCAGAGGAGGTGCTCTCCGTCGGGGTGCCAGGCCAGCGCCCGGAGGGTGTTCGACGGGCGGTTCCACACGATGCCGAGCTGCTCCTTGCGCTCGGCGCCGAGGGGCTCATGGCGCGCGGTGGCCATGCGCAGGTGGAAGAGGGCGCGGACGTCGAGCGTGAGGCCTTCGAGCAGGTGCACGGCGCCGTTGCTTCCGCCCACGGCGACGAGGCCCCGGGCAGGCGAATGCGCGAGCGCGTAGAGCGGTCCGGTCTCCAGCGTGCGCAGGTTCTCGCCCGTCCATGCGTCCCACAGCCGCGTGCTGCTGTCGGCGCTGATGGAGACGACGCGGTCCTCGCTGACGACCGCGGCGGCCTGGACCTCCTCTCCGTGGCCCTCGAAGGTCTGCACGCGTCGCCAGTCCTTGGAGTCCCAGACGGCCAGGCCGCGGATCTCGTGCGCCTCGAGCACGCGGCCCAGCTCGGCTTCACCCGCCAGCCGGAACCAGGGCTCTCCATTCCGACAGATGGCGTCCGTCTTCAGGACCCGCGTGCACTCACCGGTCGCCAGGCTCCAGAGGAAGATGCGCCCGCGCCCGTTCGCGGCGATGTGACGCCCGTCGGGCCACAGCATCGGCGCCCCGAGCGGATCTCCGTAGGGTTCGCCCGCATCGAGCCACTGGGGATAACGGCGCCACATCGCTTCAGTCTAGGACGTGTCCGCAAACGAGAGCCAGAGACGAATGGAGGCGATGAGAACCATCGCCAGGTAGTTGGCGGCGCGCTTCTCGTAACGCGTCGCCACGCGCCTGCTCTGCTTCAGGCGATTGAAGAGACACTCCACGCGGCGACGCTTGCGGTAGTCCGCGTGGCGGAAGGAGCGCAGGCGGGGCTGGTTGGAGCGGGTGGGGATGACAGCCTGCACGCGGTGCTCACGACACCACGCGCGCCTGCCCTTGGACAACAACCGCAGCGAAGCCGCCCTGCGCAAGGCCGCCCTGGGCAGGAAGAACTTTCTCTTCGTCGGCCACGAGGCCGCAGGGGAGAACCTCGCTCCGGCACGTCGTTGGCCGGACGGTTACGGCCGTCCGCGACTACCTGCCTGCGGGCACGAGGCCGTAGAGGGTGGTGATCTCCCGGGAGCGCGCGGCGTGCAGGGGGTCCTCCTTGTCCTTCGCCTTGGAGTGCCGCGCCGGGGTGGACTTTCGCCACGCCACCGTCAGGCCGCAGCGCGCGAACTGCTCCTCGAGCCACTCGGGCGGACGCAGGCCCAGCAGCACCGCGAGGTCCGACAGGATGAGCAATCCCTCTCCCCCCGGGTTGAGCGCGGCGGGGAGTCCTTCGAGGAAGCGCCGCAGGAACTGGCTGTCCTCGTCGAACACCGCTCGGTCCACGCGGTTCTTGGGCGGCTCCGGAATCCACGGCGGGTTGCAGACGACGAGGTCCGCCTTTCCTTCCGGAAACAGGTCCGCCTCCGTCACCTGGAAGCGCTGCGAGAGGCCGAGTCGCTCCGCGTTCTCCCGTGCGCACGCCACCGCGCGGGAATCGCAGTCGGTGGCCTGCGCGAACGCCGCGCCGCGCTGCAGGAGGAGGAAGGAGAGCACGCCGGTGCCGGTGCCCACGTCGAACACGCGCTTGTCCTTCACGTCCGGCACGGCCGCCAGCAGCTCCACGTAGTCGGTGCGCGTGGGCAGGTAGACGCCGTAGTGCGGATGCAGCAGGCCCTTGAGACCCGGGACGGCCAGGCCCTTGCGCTGCCACTCCGCGGCCCCGAGCATGCCGAGCAGCTGCTTGAGCGGCACGACGGTGAAGTCCGTCGTCGGCTCGCCCCACACCTGCCGGCACGCTGCCGCGACCTCCGGTGCACGCGCGAGGTCCAGGCGGTAGTTCCGGTCGAGCGCGACGACGATGCGCGACAGCGTCGCATGCTCCAACTGCCGCGCGCGGCGCTCGGCCCGGAACGCCTCCAGCGGCGAGCGGGCTTGCGCGGACCGTTCGAGCCGCCGGCCCAGCGCGCCAAGGAGCTGCTTGGCGTTGTGGAAGTCGCCGGTGTAGCGCAGGAACTCGCCCCGGCGGACGCGCTTGAGCGCGGTGTCGGCGCTGAGCGCGTCATCGACGGGTGACAGGCGCGTAGGCGCGGGCTCGTCACTCTCCGAGTGCCAGATGAACGCGGCGTCGGGCGGAAATTCGAAGGGCGCGGCGGCGGCGGGCGCAGGCTTCTTGGGGGCGGCCGCGGAAGAGGGCCTCTTGGAGGCAGCGGGCGCCGGCCTCTTGGGGGCGGCGG
>NZ_RAWD01000098.1:0-28713 GCF_003612065.1 Corallococcus sp. CA047B | reverse complement strand
AGCGTGCCCACCACCTGGAAGGTGCGCCCCAGGATGCGGAACTCACGCCCCAGGGGGTCCATGCCCGGATACAGCGTGTCCGCCAGGTCCGCGCCAATCACCGCCACCCGCCGCCCGTCCACCGTCTCCGCGTCCGTGAAGGGCCGCCCGGTGGCGATGCTCACCGCGTTCGTCTGGAAGTACCCCGGCGTGCCCGCCCACACGTTCACGTTGGCGCGCGACTCCCGCTCCGACGTGGACGCCTTCTGGCCGCCCTTGGAGTCCTCCGCCGCCGCGACCTCGATGGAGGGCTGCAAGCGGATGGCGTCCAGGTCCGCGTAGGTGAAGCGCGGCCGGCGCGCCAGCTGCGCCGCCGACAGGTCTCCCTGGCCGAAGGGCAGCCGCTGCACCTGGAAGCAGTTGGCGCCCAGGTCCGACAGCTGGTTGTTCACCTGGTTCTTCAGGCCCTCGATGAGCGACATCATCGCCACCACCGTGGTGACGCCAATGACGATGCCCAGCAGCGTCAGGAACGAGCGCAGCGGGTTGGAGCGGAACGTGCCGAACGCCAGCCGCACCGTGTCCCAGAATGCCATCCACATCGCCGGTGTCTCCTTGCTGCGTCAGTCGTGGCGGAGTGCTTCCACCGGATCCAGGTTCGCCGCGCGCGCCGCCGGCCAGATGCCGAACAGCAACCCCACCACGGCGGAGAAGCCCACCCCCGCCGCCACCGTCACCGGATCCACCCGGGCCGCCAGCGGCGTCAGGTAGTTCACCAGCCACGCGAGCCCCATGCCCACCGCGGTGCCCAGCGCGCCGCCCACCGCGGACACGCTGGCCGCCTCCATCAGGAACTGGAGGATGATGGTGTGCTTGCGCGCGCCCAGCGCCCGCCGGACGCCAATCTCCCGCGTCCGCTCGCGCACCGACACCAGCATGATGTTCATGATGCCGATGCCGCCCACCAGCAGGGTGATGAGCCCCACGCCCGTCGCCGCGCCGTAGAGCGCGCCGGTGAGCTGGTTGTAGATGCCGGCCAGTTGATCCGGCCGGTTGATGGCGAAGTCGTCCGGCGCGCCGGGCTTGGTGCTGCGCTCGCGGCGCAGCGTCTCCGTGAGCCGGTCCTGCACGACGGGGATGCTCTCCTGCGCGTCCACCGCGAGCACCAGGTGCGGCGAGCGCTTGTTGCCGAACTGCCCCATGAACGAGGGGTACGGCAGCATCACCACCATGTCCACGTTCTGCCCCAGCACCGTGCCGCGCTCCACGATGGTGCCGATGATGCGGTAGGGCCGCTTGTCCACCAGGACGCGGTGGCCCACGGGGTTGATGCCCGGAAAGAGCACCTTCTGCACCTCCGAGCCAATCACCGCCACCGCGGAGCGGTTGTCCACGTCCGCGTCGGTGAGGAAGCGCCCTGACGCCATCTCCACGGAGGAGGTCAGGGTGTAGTCGGGGCTCGTGCCCATGGTCTGCACGGAGTTGAGCTTGCGCTCCTGGAACGACACCTCCGCGTTCTCGAAGTACATGGGCGCCACCGCCACCACGTGCTCGGACGCGCCCCGGATGGCGGGCACCAGGTCCAGCGTCAGGTCCTTGCGGTTGCGGTACTCCCACCAGTCCCCGTTCATCACCCAGGGGAACTTGGAGATCTGCAGGGTGTTGGAGCCAATCTTCCCCAACTGCTCCGCGAACGAACTGTTCAGCCCCTGGATGATGCCCACGATGGCCAGGAGCGTGCACACGCCCACGCCAATGCCCACCGTGGTGAGCACCGTGCGCAGCCGGTTGGAGCGCAGCGAGGACAGCGCGATGCGCGCCCCCTCCCACACGTCGACCCGGAAATTCACCTGGACCACCCCTTTGACCGCGCTGGAAGCCGCGCGGCCCACCGCACCGGGAAACCCCGGCGGGCGGGCCGCGTCAGGCACTCTACGCCCGGGAGGGCCGCCCATTGCACGCGGCCTTCACGCGGAGGGGTTCAGGCCCCGGGTTTCCCGGGTTTATCGCCTCAGGGCAGCACGGTCACCGTGTCGCCAGCGAGGCGCACCTTGACGGTGACCTCGTTGGGCAGCCGGTCGTCCTCGTTCACGACAATGTGGTTCTCATCCACGCCCACGCGCACGGTGTAGTCGCCGTCCGGCGTGTCGGTGACGTCCAGCCACTGGCAGGGCAGGTCGGAGGTGTAGACGTCCGACCAGCCGGGGGAGATGCCCGTTCCCGGGTCGTACCAGGAGTACGGGACGCCATCCGCGCAGTACTGGGTGTAGTCAATCATGTAGAAGCCCTGCTTGCGGCCCACCGCGGTGGAAGTGCCCGAGGCGTCGCGCAGGTCGTAGCCCGCGAAGTTCACCAGGTGGTGGTGCTGGTGGCACTCGTCGAAGACGAAGAGCTCCGGCCGCTCCTCCGGCGAGGGCACCACCAGCGGGCCGTTGCCCATGTTCATGATGGAGGTGGTGAAGCGCAGCAGGCGCCGCTCGCCGCCCGCCGGCACGCAGCCTTCGCGCACCTCGCACGAGTCCTGCGCGAAGGTGCGGCGCTCCACGTACAGCGTGCGCGCGAGCACGTCCCGGTCCACCGTCAGGTCCGGCCTGCCGTTCACCGGATCCACCGCGAGGTTGCACGCCTTCGTGGGCGCCAGCGCGGGCGCGGGCTCCGTGGAGTCCGGCACCGCGCCACCGCCGAACACCACCACCCGGCCCGGGAAGCGCGAGCCGTCCAGGTCCGGCGGCAGGCCCACCACCAGGTCGTCATGGCCGTCCCCGTCCAGGTCGCCCGCGGCCGCCGCGCCCAGGTAGGTGTTGCCCAGCGCCGTGCGCGGGTCGAGCCGGTTGGCGCGAGGCCACGCCCACACCGGCTCCAGCGGACCGGACACGTTCGCCGTGGGGCGGAAGAGGTACACGCGGCCCAGCGCGGTGACGACGAAGTCATGGCCCGTGCTCCCCGCCGCCATGGAGCCCACGGGGACGACGCCCTGGCTGAACGAGAGGTAGATCTGCCCGAAGAGCGAGAAGGCCGCGTCGTCCATCACCTGCCACGCGGGCGTGGGGGAATAGCCCTGGAGCGAGGCGTCGGACAGGTGCAGGCGCTGGCTGCCATCCAGGAGCATGAAGCCCTCCGGGCGGCCGTCGCCGCTCAGGTCGGGCAGGGCGTGGAAGGTCTCCGCCCTGCCCGTCCACACCGGCTGCGTCGTCAGCGGCCCGGTGCACGCACGCGCACTGTCCGCCTTGCAGCCCAGGAAGAGCTCCGCCTTGAAGTCATCATGGGTCACCACCAGGTCCTGCGCGCCGTCCCCATCCGTGTCGCCCGCGGGTCTCGGGGTGCCGGAGCCGGACAGCGTGAGCACGGAGGCGAAGGGCCCCTCCGCGGCCCCTGGCGTCGAGCGGTACACGGTGAGTTGCCCGTCGAGGGTGGAGACGATGAGGTCGTCCTTCCCGTCCCCGTCCACGTCCAGCAGGTGCGCGCCGTTGAAGCGGAGGGTGGAGGAATCCGGCACGCGGAACAGCGGCTGGGCCAGGACCTGGGACAGGTCCGGACCGCCCTTGAACACGCTCACGCCGAAGGTGGAGAGCACGAGCACGTCCGCGTACGCATCCCCGTCGATGTCGCCGGTGGTCGCGGTGAGCTTGGCGCCGGAGGTGCGCGGGCTGGGATGCACCCACGTCATCGTCGTGGTGATGGGCACCTGGGAGAAGTAGCGCTCCTCTCCCGCGTACACCGCCACGCGCCCTGGAGACTCGGTGCTGGAGCAGGGCCCGGACGTCACCAGCAGGTCCTTGCGCCCATCCCCGTTGAGGTCACCCAGCGCCACGGTGCGGCCGAAGCACTCCTTCGGGTTCAGGCCGTCGCCTTCCACCTGCCAGCGCGGCGTCTCCGACAGGGTGGGCTCCACCGGGCTGCCCCCATCGGGCTGGGGCTTCGGGTCGTCCTTGCAGCCCGTGAGGGACAGCAACACCATCACCGCGCAGACCCGCGTGCTTCGCATCCGCATTCGTCATGCCCCCGGGGCCCAGGACGCGGCCGGCCATCCAGCGCGCAAGACCCACGGGCCCCCTCCAGCATAGGTCAGGTCCCCGCCCCAATGGCTCTCAACTCCAGACGTCTGGCCAAAGGGTATTCCCGCACCCATGCCCCGGCGCAGCGACAGGAAATGGCCGTGGCGCGCGAGCGTGCGCGCACCACGGCCCCACCCGCCCGGCTCAGGGCAGCACGGTCACCGTGTCACCGGAGAGGCGCACCTTGACGGTGACCTCATTGGGCAGTGTGTCTGCCTCGTCGATGATGTGGTTCTCATCCACGCCCACGCGCACGGTGTAATCGCCATCCGGCGTGTCGGTGACGTCCATCCACTGGCAGGCGGTGTCCGCGGTGTAGACGTCCGACCAGCCGGGGGAGATGCCGGTGCCCGGGTCGTACCAGGCGAACGCGCTGCCATCCGCGCAGTACTGGGTGAAGTCCACCAGGTAGAAGCCCTGCTTGCGCCCCGCCGCGGTCTCCGTGCCGGACGCGTCGGTCAGCGAGTAGCCGGCGAAGTTCACCAGGTGGTCATGCCCGTGGCACTCGTCGAAGACGAAGAGGTCCGGCCGCTCCTCCGGTGAAGGCACCACCACCGGCGCGCTGCCCATGTTCATGATGGAGGTGCTGAAGCGCAAGAGGCGCCGCTCGCCTCCCGCCGGCACGCAGCCCTCACGCACCTCGCACGAGTCCTGCGCGAAGGTGCGGCGCTCCACGTACAGCGTGCGCGCGAGCACGTCCCGGTCCACCGTCAGGTCCGGCTTGCCGTTCACCGGATCCACCGGGAGGTTGCACACCTTCGTGGGGGCCATGGCGGGGGCGGGCTCCTCCAGGTCCGGCACCGCGCCACCGCCGAACATCACCACCCGGCCCGGGGCGCGGGTGCCGTCCTGCTCCTGCGGCAGCCCCAGCACCAGGTCGTCATACCCGTCCGCGTTCAGGTCTCCAGGACTGGCCACGGCAGGGCTGACGAAGCCCAGCATCGTCTGGGGAAGGAGGCGGTTGGCCCGAGGCCACGCCCACACCGGCGCCAGGGAGCCGGACACGTTGGCCGTGGGACGGAAGAGGTACGCGCGGCCTATCCCGGTGAGGACGAAGTCGTGGCCGGTGCTCCCCTCCGCCATGGAGCCCACGGACGTGGCGCCCCCCAGGATGGGGAAGGCCGCGTCGTCCATCACCTGCCACGTGGGCAAGAACGCATACCCCTGGACCGACGCATCCGACAGGTGCAGGCGCAGGCTGCCGCGCAGGGATGCGAACAGCTCCGGACGGCCGTCCCCGCTCACGTCCGGCAGCGTCCTCAAGGACTCCGCGGTGCCCGTCCACACCGGCGCGGTGGTGAGGGGCCCGGTGCAGGCGCGCGTGCTGTCCGCCTTGCAGCCCAGGAAGAGCCCCTGGCCATTCTCCTCATCCACGAGGCTCGCGAACAGGTCCTGGGCGCCGTCCCCGTCCGTGTCCCCCGCGGGCGTCAGGTACCCGGAGAACACGCGCACGTTGGTGAAGGCGCCCTCCGCCCCGCCGGGGGTCGAGCGGTAGACGGTGGTGCTGCCGGAGAAGGTGGTGACGAGCAGTTCGTCCCTCCCGTCGCCGTCCAGGTCCCGCAGGAGGGCGGCGCTGAAGCGCGTGGCGGAGGAGTCCGGCACGCGGAACAGCGGCTGGGCGAACACCTGGGACAGGTCCGGTCCGCCCTTGAACACGCTGACGCCGTAGTAGCTCTTCACGACCACGTCCGCGTAGGCATCCCCGTCGATGTCACCCGTGGACAGCCCCATCAGGTAGCCCGACGTTCGCGGGCTGGGGTGCACCCACGTCATCGTCGCGGCGACGGGCACCTTCGAGAAGTCTTGCGCCGCTCCCGCGTACACCATCACGCGGCCGGGGTCCGTCACGGTGCTCTTGCACGGCGGGGACCCCACGAGCAGGTCCACGCGGCCATCGCCGTTGACGTCGCCCAGCGCCAGGCCCCGGCCGAAGCACTCCCTGGGGTTCGTGCCGTCTCCCGCCACCTGCCAGCGCGGCGTTTCGGAGAGGGTGGGCCCGGCGGTTCCGGCATCGGGGATGCCGCCGTCATCGGGGGAGCCCGCGTCGATTCCCGCGTCCGGCGCGCCCGCGTCCGGCGTGCCCGCGTCCGGCGAGGGTTTCGGGTCTTCCCTGCAGCCCGTCACCACCGACAGCACCACGGCGCAGGCCAGCACTCCAGGGATCCGCATGCATCACTTCCTTGGGGAGACACGACCACCGGCCCGGCGCGTCCGAAGAGGAAAAGGTCCGGGAGGATAGAGCCGCTCCCCGGCGCCCCGGAAATGGCCCTTGTCCGCTGGACGCCACCCGCACGCCTGCCCTCGAGGGCACTTGACCGTCCCGCCGCCAGGAGGGCAGCCGGGCAGCCGGAGCGTGGCCAAGTCCCTGCGACGTCCCCAGGTTTCGCGCGGGCAGCGCGAGGGCGTGGGCCCGCCTGACATGGCAGACACCATCGCAGACACCGCCCCGGGACTTCGCGCCGACGCCGCCCCGGCCTCCGAACGGTTCAGCCGCTCGCAGAAGGCATTCACCCTGGCGGGGGCGCTCCTGGGCCTGCTGCTGGCCGCGCTGGACCAGACCATCGTCGCCACCGCCGGCCCGTCCATCCAGGTGGACCTGCGCATCGCGCCGGAGCACTACCCGTGGCTCACCACCGCGTACCTGGTGGCCTCCACGATGATGGTGCCGGTGTGGGGCAAGCTGTCGGACCTGCTGGGGCGGCGCGCGGTGCTGGTGGCGGGCATCGCCGTGTTCCTCACCGGCAGCTTCCTGTGCGGCGCGGCCCGCTCCACGCTCGTGCTCATCCTCTGCCGCGCGGTGCAGGGCCTGGGCAGCGCGGCGCTCTTCACCGGGTCGCTGGCGGTGGTGGCGGACCTGTTCCCTCCGCGCGACCGGGGCAAGTACCAGGGTCTGTTCGGCGCGGTGTTCGGCCTGTCCAGCGTGATTGGCCCGCTGGCCGGCGGCTTCATCACCGACGCGCTGGGCTGGCACTGGGTGTTCTTCATCAACCTGCCGGTGGGCGCGCTCGCGCTGGCGCTCATCCTCCTGCGCATGCCGCCGCTCAAGCCCGAGGGCCTGCACGGAGGCCGGTTGGACATCCCGGGCGCGGTGGCGCTGGCCCTGGCGGTGGTGCCCCTGCTGCTCGCGCTCAGCCTGGGGCATGGGGCATCCGCGCCGCGCGCGGGCGGGTTCGCGTGGGGGTCCGCGCCCATCCTCGGGTTGTTCGCGCTGTCGGCGGTGGCGGGCGGCCTCTTCATCTGGCGGGAGCGCCGCGCGAAGGAGCCGCTGTTGGATCCGTCCCTGTTCCGCCTGCGCGCGTTCTCCGCGGGCAACGCGGCGGTGTTCACCATTGGCGCGGTGTTCCTCGCGTCCGTCACGTTCCTGCCGCTGTTCATGGTGAACGTGGTGGGGCTGTCGGCGACGCACTCCGGGCTGACGCTCACGCCGCTGACCCTGGGCGTGGTGGCCGGCAACGTGCTGTCCGGACAACTGGTGTCGCGGCTGGGGCGCTACAAGACGCTGATGGTGGGCTCGCTGCTGTTCCTGATGGCGGGCTTCGCCACCATGGCCTTCACGCTGACGCCCGACTCCAGCCAGGCCGAGGTGACGGTGAAGATGGTGTTCGTGGGCCTGGGCCTGGGCCCGTCCATCCCGCTGTACACCGTGGCCGTGCAGAACGCGGTACCGCCCCAGCGCATCGGCGTGGCCACGTCCGCGACCACGTTCTTCCGGCAGCTGGGCATGACGGTGGGCGTGGCGCTGCTGGGCACCGTGTTCGCGGGCACGCTGGGCCGGGAGCTGACGACGCGCACGGAGCGGGCCACGCAGGGGCTGCCCCAGGACGTGCGCCAGGAGCTCCAGGCCTCGTCGTCCGGAGGTCTGGGCGGAGTCCTGGGTGGAGGCCAGGGCGGCGAGGCCGCACCCTCGGGCAGCCCGTTCCATCCCGAGCAGGTGAAGGCGAAGCTGCGTCAGGGCTTCGCGGAGGAGCGGCGGCAGGCCTCCCAGGTGCTGCAGGGCACCGCCGAGGCCCGCGCCCACGCGAAGCTGGATGCGAACGAGGCCCGCGCGCTGTCCACCGTGGACCAGCTGGAGCGCGCGCTGAAGGAGTCCTTCACCCGCGCGACGATGGCGGTGTACCGCTTCGCCATCTTCGTCGCGCTGGCGGCCCTGTTCGTCACGCTGCTGCTGCCGGAGATGCCCCTGCGGCGCGGCGCTCCCCGGCAGGCCGTGGTGGAGTAGCCAGAAAGCCCGGCTACTTCTTCGCCGGGGGCGGAGCGTCGGGCTCCGGCGCGGTGGGCCGCGCGAGCACGCCCGGCTCCTCCGCCAGCGCGTACGCCACCCACGTCACCGCGGCGGTGCTGCGCGCCAGCTCCTGGGGATCCACCTTGTCCAGCGTGTCCGCCATGGAGTGGTGCACGTCGAAGTAGCGGCTGCTGTCCACCCGCACGCCCACGAAGGGCACGTGCGCGGGCTCCATGGGGCTCAGGTCCGCGCCCGTCGCGTGGCCCACCATGAACGTGGCCGCGTCCACGCCTTCCAGCGGCGCAAGCCACGGACGCAGGAGGTCCTCACCCCCCGGGCCCGCGTGCAGGCTGACGCCCAGCGGCCGGCCACCGCCCGAGTCCATCTCCAGCGCGGCCACGTGCTTGGGCAATTCCTTCGCGTGGGCCTGCGCGTACGCACGGCCTCCGCGAAGGCCGTTCTCCTCGTTCATGAACAGCACCACGCGCACCGTGCGCCGGGGCGCCTGGGGCAGCTTCGCGATGAGGCGCGCCGCCTCCATCACCATCACCACGCCCGCGCCGTCGTCGTGCGCGCCCGTGCCCACGTCCCACGAGTCCAGGTGCGCGCCCAGGAGCACCACCTCGTCCGGCTTCTCCCGGCCCCGGATCTCCGCCACCACGTTGGACGAATCCGCCTCCGGCAGCTCCGAGCACCCCAACACCAGACGCACCTTCACCGCCCCGCCCTGGAGCATCCGGTGCAGCGTGTGCGCGTCCTCCACCGACACCGCCGCCGCGGGCAGCCGCGTGTCGCCCTCGTCGAAGCGCGTGGCGCCCGTGTGCGGCGTGCGCAGCGACGCCGTGGACAGCGAGCGCACCAGCGCGGCCACCGCGCCCTGCTTCGCGGCCGCCGCCGGCCCCCGGCTCCTCAGCCCGGCGAAGCGGCCGTAGTCCGCCGCCTCCGCCATTGCGTGGTTGAAGAAGACGATCTTCCCGCGCGCCCTCTCCCCCAGCGCCGTCAGCTCCTCCAGCGAGCCCACCTCCACCACCTCCGCGGTGAGCCCCTCCGGCGGCGTGGGCGCGCTGCCCCCCAACGCCAGGAGCGACAGCGGCAGGCCCCGGGTGCGCTCGGAGGCGACGATTTCACCGTGCTCCTCGCCGCGCACCCAGCGCGGCACCTTCACCGGCTCCTTCCACGCCTTCACCCCATCTGCCTTGAAGGAGCGCAGGGCCCACTGCACCGCGGCCTCCGCGGACTCGGAGCCCGACAGGCGCGGGCCCACGCCGTCCGTCAACTCCGCCAGCCGCGCGTACGCATGGCCTTCCTTGAGCGCGGGCTCCATCAGCCGTCCCGCCGTGGCCTGCCGCGCGGCGCTCAGGCCCTTGCCGCCAGCGATGGCAGGCGTCGCGGAGGGCTTCGCGGGCGCGGGGGAGGACACCCCCGGAACCTGGGGCGCATGGGGCGCGGCGGCGGGGGACTGGGAAGCGGGCGCCGCGGAGGTCAGCAGTCGCAGGGCCAGCGAGACGGGCAGGACGAAACCAGAGGTGGACACGCAAATCCTCGAACGTACTTGAGAGGAAGGCGGAGGCCGGAAGTCCCAGGGGCCACCGCGCGCCGAGAGGGGGAACGCGGCGCGCGGGGCTCAACTGGGACGTCACGCACCGGTTCCGCGGTTGGGGAACGCGAGGCCCGGTACATACGCCATCTTCCAAGAAGAAGAGGACGTGCGTGCATTCTTTAAAGAAATTCCTCGCATCGTCAAGGCGTGAAGTGAGCATTGCGACCCCCGAACGATGTGAGTGTTCTCAAGTCTCCGCTACGCAGGAAGTCCCATGGCACCCACTCCTCCCTGGCAACCCGACGCATCCTGCCAGAGCCTGGAGGCCCTGGGAGAACACCTGGCCACCCGTGATTTCGGTCGGTTGGAGGATGAAGCGCTGCTTTCGCTGCTGCTCGCGGTGAGCGGCAGGGACTTCACGCGGGACTTTCGTGAGGAGTTTGGCGCGGAGGATGACTGGACGCAGGCATTAGGACAGACAGCGCGCGCGGTCCGTCATGCTTTCGATTTCCTCCGCCATGACGCGGCCATTGCCCACCTGAGCCTCCTGCCGCGGCCGGACGTGCTGCCCCTGCTGTGCCGCTTCTTCCACCTGCACCCGCGACCACCGGCCGCCGTGCGCGAGCGGCTGTCCCACTGGCTGTGGCAGCGCGCCCTCTTCGACACCGAGCGTTCGTTTCCCGACGATGAGGCGCGAGCGAGCCTGGCCCTGCTCACCGACGATGCGGACGCCACCGTGCGCGCGCTGCTCGAGCGCGTGGGCCCGCCGTCCCCGCGCGGGTGGGAGCGCTATTCGCAACCCGGCATGGCGGGGCTCGCGTCGGTGGCGGACCGGGTGGAGGCCAACGCGCTCTTGGCGCTGCGTCCCCGGCACCTGCTCACCGGCGCCGTCCTGGAGCCCGGCCCGCTGCTGGAGACGCAGGGCGCGGTCGCGTTCCTGCCGCTGTTCCCCACGTCCCCTCCGGGCCTGGCCACGGCCCCCGGGCTGGGAGACTCCCTGCTGCTCACCCTGGCCAACCAGCTCTTCCACCCCGTGCTCGCGCCGGGCATGACGCTGCTGGGCCTGGTGCGCACCGGGGCCCTGCCTCCCGCCGTATTCCCCAGCCATGCGCTGTCGCCCGAAGCCCTGGCTGCCCTGCGTCGGAGCGACGCGCCTGGCTTCCTGGCCCACCGGCGGGATGTGCTCGTGACCCACATCCGGGCCTTCATCCGGGTGCGTACGGGCGCGGACGCCCAGGAGGATGCCGCGACTTCGGAGGAATGAAGCGCCTGGAATTCTCCGTTGCCCACCCCTGAGGAGCCGGGCCACAGTTCCGCCGCCGACGGTCGTCCCCCGCCCCGGCCCCCCAGACATGAGTGTTCCCCCTTCCGACACCGAACAGGCCCTGAGGGCGGAGGTCGAACGTCTGCGCGCCCGCCTGCGCGACGCGGGCCTGGACGCGGGTGAGGCCCCGGCCACGCCGGAGACGACCGCGCCCGCGTTCGACCGCGAGCGTCTGGCCGTGCTCTTCCAGCAGGCCAGCGTGGGCATCTCCCAGACGGACCTCACGGGCGCGCTGGAGCTGGTGAACCAGCGCTGCTGCGACCTGCTGGGGCGCCCGCGCGAGGACATGCTGGGCCGCACCCTGCTGTCGCTCACGCACCCGGAGGACCGCGAGCGCCACGCCCACCTGTTCCGGAACCTGCTGGAGACGGGCGAGTCCTTCAGCGAGGAGAAGCGCTACCTGCGGCCGGACGCCAGCGTCGTCTGGGTGCACAACCACGTCTCGCTGGCGAAGGACGCGGCGGGCAGGCCCCGCTTCGCCATCTGCGTCTCGCGGGACATCACCCAGCAACGCGCCGACGAGGAGCGCCTGCGCGTGAAGCGCGAGCAGCTGCGGCTGGCGCAGGAGGCGGGAGGCATTGGCGTCTTCACGCTGGAGATCGCCACCAACATCCTGACGGTGACGCCGGAGTTCTGCCGCCTGTATGGCCTGCCGCGCACGGACACCCTGCCCGCGCAGGTCATTGAATCGCTGGCGTTGGAGGAGGACCGGCACCGGCTGTCCAATGCGCGCACGCGGGCGGCCGGACTGTCGACGCTGTCGGTGGAGTACCGCATCCGCAGGCAGGACACCGGGGCGGTGCGCTGGATTGCAAGGCGGGCGTCGTTCGTGAACGACGCGGTGGGCCGGCCGGTGCAACTGATTGGCGTCACGCAGGACATCACCGAGCGCCGCATGGCGGAGGATGCCCTGCGCGCCGCCAACGAACGGGTGCAACTGGCGTTGAACACCGAAGCGGTGATTGGCACCTGGGTGTGGGACGTGCCCGCCAACAAGGTCATCGCCGACGAGCGCTTCGCGCGCGCCTTCTCCCTGAACCCGCTCCAGACGCGCGACGGCCTGCCCATCGAACTCTTCGTGGAGTCCGTGCACCCGGAGGACCGGCCGGCCCTGGAGGAGACCATCGGCCGCACCGTGAAGGCGGGAGGCGCCTTCCGCGCCGAATACCGCGTGCGCCGCTGGGACGGCCTCTACCGGTGGGTGGAGGCCAGTGGCCACTGCGAGCTGACGCCCCAGGGGACACCGCTGCGCTTTCCCGGCGTGCTGGTGGACATCGACGCGCGCAAGCGCAACGAGCTGCGGCAGGCGGCGTTGCTGGAGATGACGGACCGGCTGCGCGAGGCGACGTCCCCGGATGCCGCCGCGCAGCTCGCCATGGAGGTGGTGGGGCGCCTGCTGCGGGTGGCGCGCGCGGGGTACGGCACGGTGGACGCCGCGCACGGGCTGGTGTTCCTGCACCCCAACTGGGTGTCCAGCCCGAAGGTGCCCCAGGTGCAGGGCGTGCACCGCTTCCACGACTACGGCGCGTTCCTGGAGGACCTCCAGCGCGGCGAACTGGTGGCCATCCCGGACGTGCGGTTGGACTCACGCACCGCGGCCCATGGGGCCACGCTGGAGAAGGTGGGCATCCGGGCGCTGTTCAACATCCCGCTGCTGGAGCACGGCGAGTTCGTGGCGGTGCTGTTCCTGCACGACGCGCGGCCGCGCCAGTGGCTGGAGGATGAAATCGAGCTGGCGCGCAACGTGGCCGACCGCGTGTGGTCCGCGCTGTCGCGGCTCAAGGCGCTGGCGGAGCTGAAGCAGGCCAACGAGACGCTGGAGCAGCGGGTGGCGCAGCGCACGCAGGAGCGGGACCGCGTGTGGAACGTGTCCCAGGACCTGCTGGTGGTGGGGGACCTGAAGGGGGGCCGCTTCCTGAGCGTCAACCCGGCCTGGACCCGGATGCTGGGGTGGACGGAGGCGGAGCTGCTGGGGCGCACGTCCGAGTGGCTGGAGACGCCGGAGGACTACGCGAGGTCGCACGAGGAGGTGGGCCATCTGGCGGGAGGCCGGCCGACGCTGAACTTCGAGAGCAGCTACCGGTGCAAGCACGGTGGGGTCCGGCGCATCGCCTGGACGGCGGTGCCGGTCCCGGAGGACGGCGTGTTGTACGCCAGCGGGCGCGACGTCACCGAGCAGCGGCAGACGGAGGAGCAGCTCCGGCAGGCGCAGAAGATGGAGGCGGTGGGCAAGCTGACGGGCGGCGTGGCGCACGACTTCAACAACCTGCTCCAGATTGTCGGCGGCAACCTCCAGCTCCTGCAGCGCGACGTGGCGGGCAACGAGCGCGGGTCGCAGCGGGTGCGCACGGCGCTGGGCGCGGTGGAGCGGGGGGCTCGGCTGTCGGCGCAATTGCTGGCGTTCTCGCGGCGGCAGCCCCTGGCGCCGCGCTCGCTGAGCCTGGGCCGGCTGGTGCGCGGCATGGACGACCTCTTGCGCCGCGCGCTGGGCGAGGACGTGGAGCTGGAGACGGTCATCAGCGGCGGGCTGTGGAACACGCTGGCGGATCCGCACCAGTTGGAGAACGTCATCCTGAACCTGGCCATCAACGCGCGCGACGCGATGGGGGGCCAGGGGAAGCTGACGTTGGAGCTGAGCAACGCGTCACTGGACGACCACTACGCGCAGCAGCACCCGGACGTGCTGGCCGGGGCGTACGTGTTGCTGGCGGTGTCGGACACGGGCGCGGGCATGACGTCGGAGGTGCGGGAGCGCGCGTTCGAGCCCTTCTTCACGACGAAGCCGGAGGGTCGGGGCACGGGCCTGGGGCTGAGCATGGTGTACGGCTTCGTGAAGCAGTCCGGCGGCCACGTGAAGCTCTACAGCGAGGTGGGGCACGGCACGACGGTGAAGGTGTACCTGCCGCGGGCCTTCCAGGCGGAAGCGCCGGTGCCGGAGGTGGTGACGGGGCCGGTGGAGGGCGGACAGGAGACCATCCTCGCGGTGGAGGACGACGCGGACGTGCGGGCGACGGTGGTGGAGCTGCTCACGGAGCTGGGCTACCGGGTGCTGCGCGCGGTGGACGGGCAGAGCGCGCTGTCCATCCTGAAGAGCGGCGTGGCGGTGGACCTGCTCTTCACGGACGTGGTGATGCCGGGGCCGGTGCGAAGCCCGGAGCTGGCGAAGCAGGCGCGGCTGCTCCAGCCGGACATCGAGGTGCTCTTCACGTCCGGGTACACGGAGAACGCCATCGTGCACGGCGGCCGGTTGGACCCGGGCGTGCACCTGTTGAGCAAGCCGTACCGGCGCGAGGACCTGGCGCGCAAGGTGCGGGCGCTGTTGGATCAACGCAAGCAGCGGCTCTTGACGCCACCGGTGCCGAAGGTGACGTGGCCGGAGGTGCCGCCGCGCCAGGAATTGCCGCCGATGCAGGAGTCCGCGCGGCGGATGCAGGTGTTGCTGGTGGAGGACGACGAGGACATCCGCACGTCCGCGAGCGAACTGTTGGACCTGCTGGGGCACGCCGTGGTGCCGGTGGCGAGCGCGGAGGAGGCGCGGGTGGCGCTGGCGTCGGGACCGTTCGACGTGTTGTTCACGGACGTGACGTTGCCGGGCATGTCGGGCGTGGACCTGGCGCGCGAGGTGGCGCTGCGAAAGCCGGCCATGCGCATCATCATCGCCTCCGGGCATGGGCGCGCGGCGCTGGACGGGGATCCGCAGCAATGGCTGGGCGTGGTGGTGCTGCCCAAGCCCTACGCGCTGCCCCAGATTCAACAGGCGCTGGCCCAGGTGGCCGCGACGCGCTGAGCGTCAGAGGCGCTTCAGGAAGGCCAGCAGGCCCTCCGTGTTCCAGCGCTCACGCTCATCCAGGGTGGGCAGGTACTCACGGACCTTCGCGAGCATGGCCTCCGCGGCGGGCAGGTCGTCGGGAGAAACCTTGAACGCCCATTGCCAGTACTCCGCGGCGGTGTAGGAGTACTTCATCGTCCCCATCGGATGTTTCAAATAGGCACGCAATGCGCCGCGCACAACACGCGGCGTCTGCTTCCAGTGCGCGGCACAGAAGAACACGGTCTCCGCGATTTTTCGGTGCATCGAGGCTGTTGGTACCCGTCCGGCATGACGCCGCTCCAACTGCCTCAGTCCCGCACGGAAGCGCGGCCAGTCCCTGGGGGCAAGTCCCGTCGTCTCCTCTACCTCCTGCATGAACGCCTCCCAGTTGGGGTCGCTGTAGGGCGGATCGTCGAAGCCTTTCATTTTCTGCGACATTCCTGTCGGACTCCTTTCCAGGAATAGATGGCCTCATTCACGCCTCGGGTAATCCCGTCGTTGTCCAAGGCGAGCCGAAGAGCTTGAGGACGACGTGAGGTCGCGTGCGGAAGTAGCCCAGGCCCGAGCGCAGTGCCTGTTGCAACTCGGTCATCTCGTCGAAGAGAAGGTTGTGCGTGGCCCGCTGGCGCAGGGGCCGCCACAGCCGCTCGATGGGTTGAAGCTGAGGGCTGTAGGGCGGCAGCCGGTACAGGGAAAGGTGCGGGAAGCGGCGCAAGGCCCAATCCACGGGGCGCCCGCGGTGCCAGGGCGCGTTGTCGATGATGAGGACGACTTGCCGCCACGCCGTGGCGGGATAGGCGCGGGCGACGTCGAGCAGGTGGTGGGCGAAAGCCACCTGCATGCGCTTCGTCTTGGAGAGGCCATCCTTGCGACGCGCGCGGGTTCGGCTACCGTAAAGCCTGCTCGTCACCGCTCCCGTCGTGAGGTTGGCGGATGCGAAGGTGTGCACCACGTCCTTGCAGTCGCGGGTGCCGACGACAGGGCGGCTTCCCTTCACGCCCAGCGTCGCCGTCAGTGTCGGCACCATGGGAAATCTCGCTTCGTCCTGGCTCAAGAGGGCGATGTCACCTGCCTGCGCCTGGCGTTTTTTTCGCTCAACTCCCGCCGCGCCTGCTGCTGGCGTGAAGCGTCCGCTCGAAGGAAGCGATAGGTGGGCCGGTACAGCCGCACACCATGGCGACGGCAGAAGTCCCCCATGGCCGTCTCCCGCGCCCGAATCCCTGTCTGGCGGTAGAGGAAGTCCGCCAGCGCCTCATGCGTCCAATTCGCCCGCTTGACGCCGCAGGCCCTTGGCCCCTGCTGGACCCATCCCAGAATGGTGGGCGCCAGCCCCTCGGGAATCAACGGCGTGCGGCCCGGTGCCCACTGAATCCTCAACCCTCTCAAGCCGCTGGCCCGATAGCGGGCGAGGAAGCGCTGGATGTTGCGGGGCGTCGTCCCCAGGTCCTCGGCAATCTGCTGCTGAGACCGCCCTCGGGACGTCATCAGCACCGCCTGGCACCTCTCACGCAAACGTCGGTCCTCCGTCGTGCGGAAGCAGGATTCCAGCTCGCTCCGCTGCTCTTCGCTCAGCGCCAGTCCGCTCATGCTCTTTCAACCCGGCAGACACGACGGATTCTTCCGGGCCGTGAATCAGGCCAGAACCCTTGAGCCATACAGTAGGCCCGGCAGGACTCACACAGGCTCTCGCCCATGACTCGCCCAGGCTGGCTTTGCCCGCCATCATCGACGCAGCGAACATAGTCATCGCCACAGGAATCCCGGCGCCGTTCGGTTTCCTTCTCGCGCGCCTCCTCTGCGGCCCCGGGCGGTGGCAACGGAGGCGGCACCCGGGGACGGGGCGCGATTCCAAGCTGCTCGCAGGCCGCTACCACCCCGTCCTTGCACTGGCAATCCACCGTGCTGACGCAGCCTGGCCCGGGCCCCGGGCCCAGCGATTGATGGAACTGCCGTGGGCCGACCGCGCAGCCCACGACGCCCCAACCCAGCGTCAACATGAACACCCATCGCATCCCTGCCCATTAGCATGAGAGGCCTCGCTCGGACTTCACTCCCTTCACGCATCCGAACCGGGTGGCCCGAAACTGGCTGCGAAAGGGTGATCATCTCGGACGTACACCTGCCTTCAGCGCTTCAGAGAGGCCAGCAAGCCCTCCGTGTTCCAGCGCTCGTGCTCATCCAGCGAAGGAAGGGCCTCACGAACTTCTGCGAGCATGGCCTCGGCTGCGAGCAGGTCCGCAGGGGACACCTTGGACGCCCAGCGCCAGTACTCCGCAGCCACGAAGGAGTAGAGCGCGAACCTCAAGGGGTATCGCAACAACTCACGCAGCGCGCCGCGCACGATGCGTGGAGTCTGCTCCCAATGCGCGGCACACAAGAACACATCCTCCGCGAGGGCGCGGTGCATTGGGGCTGTGGGCACCCGTCCGGTATGGCGCCGCTCCAGTCGTCTGAGGTCCGCGCGAAAGCGTCGCCAGTCCCTGCGCGCACTCGTGTTCTCCATGTCCAGGATGAAGGCGCGCCAGTGCGGGTCGTGCAGGGACGGGTCGGCGAAGGCTTCTTTCATCTTCCTGGGCATTTCAATGGTTCCCCGTTCCAGGTGTAGATGGAGGTGGGCCAGAAGCCATGGGCCATACAGTAGGCCCGGCAGGAGTCACACCGGCTTTCGCCCTGCACCCGGCCAGGCAAGCCTCCCCCACCCGCATCAACGCAGCGAACATAGTCATCACCGCAGGTGTCCCGGCGCCGCTCGTTCTCCTTCTCCCGCGCCTCCTCCGCGGCCCCGGGCAGTGGCAACGGAGGCGGCATCCGGGGACGGGGCGCGACTCCAAGCTGTTCACAGGCCACCACCACGCCGTCCTTGCACTGGCAATCCACCGTGCTGACGCAGCCCGGCCCGGGCCCAGGGCCCAGGGATTGATGGAACTGCCGTGGGCCGACCGCGCAGCCCACGGCATACAAACACAGCACCCACCCTAATCGCATACCTGCTCATTCGCATGCGAGGAGGCCTTCGGGCTCCACCCTTCGTTGCCGTCCTTCTCGAAGAAGAACTTCGCGCGCGTGCGCTGCCGCGTGCCCACCTCGTTCAGCGTGTTGGCGTCGTACAGGTGCCCGTTCACCATCGTGTAGCGCACCGTGCGGCTGTTCGAGATGTCCTCCAGCGGGTTCTTGTCCAGCACCACCAGGTCCGCCAGCTTCCCACCCTCCAGCGTGCCCAGGTCCGCATCCATCCCCAGGTAGCGCGCCCCGCTCAGCGTGCCCGCGCGCAGCGCCTGCATCCGCGTCATGCCGCCCTGGACGAACATCGCCAGCTCCCAGTGCGCGGCCAATCCCTCGCGCTGGCCGTGCGCGCCCAGCTGCACGCTCACGCCCAGGTCGTTCAATTCCTTCGCCACCCGGGCCACGTTCTGATGGTTGAACTCCTCGTCCGGCACCATCACCCGGCGCCGCGACCGCTCATCCACCACGCGCCGGGGCACGAAGGACAACAGGCGCGTGTCCTCCCAGACGTTCGTCTTCTGGTACCAGTAGTTCTCCCCCATCAGCCCGCCGTAGGACACGCCCAGCGTCGGCGTGTAGCCCACGCGCGTGGCCTTCCAGAGCTGGCGCACGTCGTCGTAGATGCGCGCCACCGGCAGCGAGTGCTCCACGCCCGTGTGCCCGTCCACCACCATCGTCAGGTTGTGCTGCAGCAGCGAGCCGCCCTCCGGCACCACCAGCATCCCCAGCTCGCGCGCCGCCTGGAGCACCTTCTGCCGCTGGTCGCGCCGGGGCTGGTTGTAGCTCTTCACGCTGAACCCACCCAACGCCTGCATCCGCCGCAGGTGCCGGCGCGCGTCGTCCAGCGAGTCGATCTCCACGCGCGCCCCCGCGCTCGCCGCCCCGTACAGGATGGTGCCCGTGGAGAAGATGCGCGGCGACATCAACATGCCCGCCTTGCCCAGCTCGCTCGCGGCGAAGATGGTCTCCGAGTTGTTCGACGGGTCGTGCAGCGTCGTCACCCCGAACGCCAGCGACGCCGCCTGCACCCAGCTCTGCTCCGGCATCAGCCCGTCCACGCCCATGCTCCCGTGCCAGTGCACGTCCACCAGGCCCGGCATCAGCGTCTTGCCCTTCACGTCCACCACCTTCGCCCCCGCCGGCACCGCCACCTTCCCCACCGGGCCCACCGCGACGATGCGGTTGCCCTTCACCACCACCACGCCCTCTTCCAGCACCTCGTCGCCCTTCATCGTGACGATGCGCCCGCCCACCAGCGCCAGCGTCCCCTCCGGCACGTCCGACTTCGCCGTGAACGACACGTCCACGCCCTCCGCGGAAGGCGGCGGCAACGTCTTCGGCGACCCGTCCAGGAACGTGAACGCATCCTTCAGCGCCCGAGTGAACAGCTTCGGGCCCAGCGCCCAGTGCAAGGACAGGCGGGCCCCGTCCCCGGACCAGTGCAGGTATTCCCCCGCGTCACGGCTCACCTGCGTCACCGGCATCGCCTTGGTGCCCGGCCCCACCTGCGCCTCCTTGGAGCCGCGCACGAAGGGCGTCACGTACGCGTTGAAGTCCTCGCGGAAGGCCACCCACCTATCGTCGGGCGACACCCGCATCTCCATGGCGCCCGCGCTCTTCAGGTGCGTGCGCTCATTGCCCCCGTCCAATTCGATGCTCTGGAGCGTGCGGACGTCGTCCACCTCCTTCGACTCCACGCGCAGGAAGTACACGCGGTCCGACTTCGCGCCGAAGTGCGGCTGCTGTCCGTCCCGCGTCAGCTTGCGCGCCACGCCCCCACCCGCGGACGCCACCGCGAACAGCCCCGTCTCCCGGCTCCACGTGCCCGGCATCAGGTAGCCATCCCCCGTCGCGCGGTACACCACCGACTTCCCGTCCGGGCTCAGCACCGGCTCCACGAAGAAGCCCGGCTGCGCCGTCACCACGCGCCCCTCCCCGCCCGTCGCCGCGACGATGCGCACCGCGCCCAGCCGGTCGTCGTCCCACGTCGTGTAGACGATGGAGCGCCCATCCCGGGAGAACGACGGGTGGAACTCCAGATGTTCGTTCTGCCGCGTCAGCCGGCGCGGCGTGCCCGACGGCAGGTCCTTCACGTAGAGCCGGCCCAGCGCCTGGTACACCACGCGCTTGCCATCCGGTGACACCTGCATCCAGCGCAGCATCTTCACGTCGAAGCGGTCCGGCGCCACCGCCCTGGAGCTGCGCACCGGCTGGAACACCGTGCGCGTCCCCTTCACGTGGAAGGGAATGGGCGTCACCTTCTTCGTCGCCACGTCGATGCGGTGCAGCGTCCCGCCCGCCCAGAACACCAGCGACTTGTTGTCCGGCGTCCACGCCACCACCGGCGTCACGCCGTGGATGGCCCACGTCTCCTGCATGTCCCGGTCGAGCCCGTCGTACAGCGGCCGCTCCGCCCCGGACACCACGTCCGCCACGTACAGCACGCTCTTCGCGCGAACGCGCCGCACGAAGGCCAGCTGCTTGCCGTCCGGCGACGGCGTGGGCCGGATGGAGCCGCCCGGACCGGTGACGAAGGGCTCCACCTCTTTCGTCTCCAGGTCCAGCCGCTGGATGGCGTAGATCTCCTTGTTCGGATCCTTGTCGTACTCGAAGGACTTCCCCGGCGTGACGTCCTGGCTGAAGTAGACGTAGCGGCCGTCGGGGGAGAACGCGGGCTCGCCCAGGTCCTTCTGGTCGTTGGCGCGCTCGGTGAGCTTCACGCCCTCGCCGCCCGCGCGGTGGTACATCCACACCTCGCCCGCGCCCAGCGAGCGCCGGCCGGTGAAGTGCTTGCGCCCCACCAGGAATTGCCCGTCCGGGCTCCATGCCGGGCTGTTGAGCAGGCGGAACTTCTCCTGCGTCACCGGCTTCGGGTCGGATCCGTCGCGGTTCATCACCCAGAGGTTGTCGCCGCCGCCCCGGTCGCTCGTGAACGCGATGGACTTCCCGTCCGGGCTGTAGCGCGGCTGCATGTCCCAGGACGCGCCGGACGTCAGCGGCCGCGCCTCGCCGCCCGCGATGGGCAGCGCGTACACGTCCCCCAACAGGTCGAAGACGATTTCATCTCCGCGCGGGCTCACGTCCACGTTCAGCCACGTGCCCTCGCGCACGTCGATGGGCACCTGCGTGGCGGTCGCCCCCGGGGGCGCGTCCACGCTCCACGCGTCCTTCTTCGCGTCCGGCGGCTCGGCGGCGGCGACGGGGAGCGGGGTGCCCGCGTCTCCCTCACTCGCCCGGGCGGCGTCGCGCGCGGTGTCCTTTGGCGCGGGCGGCGGAGGCGGCTCCTGGGGGGCTTCGCCCTTCGGCGGAGGAGCGGTCGCACCCGCGGGCCGGGGCAGGGGCTGCGCGGCCAGGAGCAGGCCCGGCACCAGCAGCGCGAAGCAGAGGGCGGAGGTCAGTCGGTTCACCGGTGGAGTCCTCGTGGGGAGACGAAAGGCGCGGCAGCCTAACCGGCCTGCCCCGAGCGCGAAGGGTGAAGCGCGCGTGAACCAGCGGACATGCGGGCGGGCTCCAGCCTCCTCGAAGCGGGCGCGGACGGACGCGCTCCCCACCCCTCGCTCGAATCTGCTATCGCGGGACGTCTATGTCGGACCTCACGCTTCCAACGGACAAGGCGGGACGGCAGGAGCAGCTCTCCGTGCTGTTCAGCGAGGCGGTGCCCCACAACCACGCGCTCGGCCTGCGGCTGGTGGACGTGGGCGCCACGGACGCGACGGTGGTGATGCCCTACGCGGACGTGCTGGTGGGCAACCCGGAGACCGGGGTCGTCGCGGGCGGCGCGGTGACGACGCTCATCGACGCGACGTGCGGCACCGCGGTGCTCGCGCGGCTGGGCACCTTCGCCGCCATCGTCACGTTGGACCTGCGCATCGACTACCTGCGCCCCGCGCGCCCGGGCCTGGAGCTGACCGCGCACGCCGAGTGCTACAAGGTCACCCGCCTCATCGCCTTCGTGCGCGCCCTGGTGCACCAGGGCGACCCGGAGCGGCCGGTGGCCTCCTCGCAGGGCACCTTCATGCGGGTGGAGGACTGAGCGCCATGAGCACCGCCACCCCTCCGCTCGCGGACCTCGTGCGCACGGTGCGCCAGTCGCGCGAATACCACCGCCTCACCGACGCCATCCCCTACACGCGCTTCATGGGCATCGGCGTGGAGAACCTGGCCGGGGAGATGCTGTGCCGCATGCGGTACGCGCCCCACCTCATCGGCAACAGCCTGCTGCCCGCGCTGCATGGCGGCGCGCTGGGCGCGCTCCTGGAGTCGTCCGCCATCTTCGAGCTGCTGCTCCAGACGGACACCGGGCGCGTGCCCAAGGTCATCTCCAGCACCGTGGACTTCCTGCGCTCGGGCAAGGCGCAGGACACCTTCGCGCGCGCCTTCATCACCCGGCAGGGACGGCGCGTGGCCAACGTGCGCGTGGAGGCGTGGCAGGACGACAGGACCCGTCCCATCGCCAGCTCACACGCGCTCTTCCTCCTGTCGGAGCCGTGAGCGGGGTGGGCCTCTAGCGGCCCACCTCGATGCGGTACGCGCGGCGCTTGCCCGCGCTGTCCCAGGTGAGGAGGGTGGTCGTCCCCTCCGCCAGGCCGGAGATCTCCACGGCCTCCGCGCCCGTCGTCACCACGTCCGCGATGGTCGGGTCGCCCAGCGCCACGCGGCTCAGGCCCGGCACCAGCAGCGAGCGCTTCGCGCCCTTCTTCAACGTCAACGTCTCGTCGGCGGGCGGCGCGTCCACCTTCTCCTGGGCCACCTTCTTCGCGGATTCCTTCGTCGCCCTGGACGGCTCCTTCGCGCCCACGGGCACACATGCGAACAACAAAGCTCCCAACGTGAGGGCTGCGATACGGGATGCCATGGTGTGACCTTTCAGGTGTCTCCGGTGGACGCAGGAGGAGCCCCAGCGTCGCATGCGTGCGCATCCGACGTCCCCAAAGTCTCGCGTCATTCGCTGACGTCATGGATTGCAGCACTGGCGTTGTTACAGCGTCGTTCCCATTTCTACAGGGTCGCTGCCGCGTCTTGCATTGGACAGCGTGCACGGGCGCACGGAGTTTCGCCTCGGGGTCCGCCGGATGCAGGACACGCGTTCCGGTCCCGGGTCCCGGTGGGGGCGCGGCAGTGAACGGGACCGGTCGTCAAGGGCGCTCGGCACGCACCCTGCTAGCTCCGAGAAGCAGCACGGACGCAGGGGCCTTCCATGAGCGAGCGCGAGACGAAGCTGCGGGAGTTGAAGGAAACCGCCCACGCCCTGTACCAGCGGGGCAGGTACGCACAATGCGTGGAGACGTACTCGCAGCTCGCGAGGATGCTGCCGCACGATGCGAACGTGCGCGTGCGACTCGCGGAAGCGTGCCGGCGCGCCGGTCAGCGGCCCCAGGCCATCGCCGCGTACCGGGATGCAGCGACGATACTGATGCTACTGGGTTGTGCCTCCCGCGCGCGGGGTGCGCTGAAGGCCGCGCTGGAGCTGGATCCGCGCGACCCGGTCCTCCAGATGGAGGTGGTGCGGATGGGCCAGGGCGAGGTGGTCTCGGCGGCGCTGGAGGAGGATCCGCTCGACACGTCCGCGAACGACTTCTTCGACCGGCTGCCCCCCACGCCTCCGCCGGGGCACGTCCGGAGCATGCCTCCGCCGCCGCCTCCGGCCTTCGTGCTCAATGCCGCGCTGGAATCGGGCCCTTCGAGCGGGCTGCCCGCCGCGCCGCCCATCTCGCCCCTGAGCGCCTCCGGGGGCCGGGGCGCGGCGCCGACGCGGACGCCGGCGTTCGGCTCGGGGCCGGGGCGGGAGGCCCTGCTGCCGCATCACCGTTCCGCAGCGCCGCCTCCGGCACAGGCACCGGAAACGGTGACGGAGCTCCTCGCGCGCTCCCTGGCGCATGTCGCGGCGGGTGATTACACGCGGGCACCGAACTCCGTTCCGGGCGCGCAGGGTCCGGGCACCGCGCCCGTGCGAGCGCCGGGTTCCAGCCCGGTCACTCCGGCGCAGGGTCTGGCGAACGCCGCGAACCCTGCGCGGTCACCTGGTTCCAGCCCGGTTCCGCATGGCGCTCCGGCACAGGGCGTTGCGCACGCCGCGAATCCTGCTCGGGCATCGGCTCCTGTCCCGCACGCCGCGAATCCTGCTCAGTCCGCCGGTCCTGTCCAGCACACCGCCCCGGCCGCTGCGCGGTCACCGTCTCCCGTCCCGCACATCGCTCCGGTGCAGGCCACCGTCCTGGCCGCTGCGCGGTCAGCATCTCCGGTCCCGCACATCGCTCCGGTGCAGGTCACCACGCCGGTCACGGCTCGCGCCGCGCCGCCGACTTCTTCGGCCACACCGCAGAAGGCCCTGCCCGGGACGCTGCTGGCCCTGCCGGCGCATCCCCTGACGCCCACCGCCTTCACGCCGGTGTCGAAGTTCGAGATGCCTCCGGAGCGCCCCACCGTGAAGGTCATCGCGCTGCTGAACCGCTCGCCGGAAGCCGTGCCGACGCCGCCTCCTCCCCCGCCCCTGCCGCGCTCCCAGGTCGGGCATCCGCATGCGTCCTCGCTGACGATGCCGCCCCTGGCCACGCTGCCCTTCAAGCCGGAGATGCGCCGCCTGGCGCCGAACGTGGTGGCCCTGCGCGTGTCGCCCCAGGCTCGCTGGGTCATCATCCGCTCGGACAGCGACCTGCAGGTGAGCCGTTCGGAGGCACTGCCTGGAGACGCGACCGCGTCACCTTGAGCCGTGCGCCTCATGCGGGATGCCCGACCGGCCTCTCACGGCAAGCGGGACGACAACGCAGTACCTTCAAGCGCGCAGCCCCTTGCAATGCATTGCATGCCATGAGGTCCTCCTGGGAGCGAAACCGCTCCGAGAGGACTTCACATGCAGCCACGGTGGTGGATTCCCTTTCTGCTCGTGCTCCTCACCGGGTGCGGCAGCGCCACGAGAGTGGTGCGTCTGGACACGGGCCGTGGCGCACCCATCGTAATCACTCCGCGCGGAAACGCCGCGCCAGTGAAGATCGACGCGGATGACTTCGAGGAGGCCGTGGAGGCCCTGGCTCACGTCGCGCGGCCCTCCACGCAGCCCCAGGCGGCGGCACGGCGTCTGTTCGGAGTGGATCCACGCAGTGGCTCGTACCTGTACGAACCCCACCGGCGTCGCATCACTCCGCTCGATCCCGGTGAGCAGTTGGAGGGGGAGTCACCTGCCGAGGAGGTGGAACTGACGCGCGCCTACCTGCGCTGGTGCGAGCGCACCGCCAGGAAGGGTGACTGTCTGCACCTGTTGGCGGAGAGCCCCACCGTCACCGGGGATGGGAAGTACGCACTGGCCCTCGCACTGGCCCAGGGCGTCGTGCTGGAGGAAATGTTGGATGCCTTCAAGGACATGGCGGATCCACAGGCCCTGCTGACAAGCGTCCTGTGGACCTGGACCACGTATCTCATCCTGCTGTCGGTGCCCGAGCCGTTCTCCAAGGGCATCGCCGCGGTGATGACCGTCACGCTCATCGGCTACGTGGGCCTCGATACCTTCAAGAGCCTCATCGTGGGCTTCAAGCAATTGGTGGAGGCCGTGGACCGGGCCAACACCTTCGATGAACTGCGAACCGAAGGGGAGCGCTACGGCAAGGTGATGGGCAGGACCGCGGCGCGAGCGTTCGCCATGCTGGCAATGGCGGCGGTGGGCAACACGACAGCGGGGCTCGCGGCGAAGGTCCCCACACTCCCAGGTGTCACGCAGGCAGCGGCGCAGGCCGGTTCGCAAGCAGGCATCCGACTGGCGGCGGTCGGGCAGGTGGGCTCCGTGGCCGTGAGCGCCGAAGCCGTCACCATCGCGCTCGCACCGGGCGCCGTAGCCATGGCGGTCAACGGGGGCAACGGCGGTGGCTCGGCTCCGACGGACAAGGGGGGCGCCTGGCACCACATCGCCTCCGACAAGTTCAGCACGTCCACCCACAACGGGGGCCCCTGGACTCAGCGGTATCAGGAAGTCTTCGACCGAGCGGGGATGTCACTCAACGATGCGGCGAACCAGGTCCAGATCCCGGGACATCAGGGCCCCCACCCACGGCAGTACCATGAGGAGGTCTACGAGCGATTGGACGAAGCCACCTCGACCTGTCGCAGCATCGAACGCTGCCGGGAAGCGCTAACGCGGGTCCTCGAGGTGTTGGCGAAGGAGATCGCCCAGAAGGGAACGCGGCTCAACCGGCTGGTCACCCGAAGCAAATGACGCGAGGATCGCCTCATGCCGAAACGGTTCTTCAAACTGACCGATGATCCGTACATCTCGGGCCGTTGGGAGCTGGGGCATCCCCTGGACCTGGAGGGGCGCAAGCTCGACGACCCCTGGCAATTCAGGATCGGTCAGCGGGCCTGCCTGAACGAGCGCATCCGGATCCCCATCAAGATTGCCGGCACGCCCCTCGACTACTCCCACGCTGCGTTCAGCATCCCCGTCGTCCACGCCCGGGTGGCCTCCCTCTTCACCGCCATGGCCTCCGACGACGTGCAGCTCATCCCGGTGGAGCTCGACACGCGGACCGGACCGCACTTCATCCTCAACGCCACGCGCCTGGTGAAGTGCATCGACGACGCGGCGAGCGAGGAGGTGCGCTACTGGACCCCCGAGGACGGGTTGCCCGAAAAAACAGGCACGTACTCCTCCGTGGCCGGGATGCGCATCGACCCGTCGAAGGTGGGCAACGCCAAGGTGTTCCGGACCTGGGGCTGGACCGTGGCCCTGATTGTCTCTGGCGACATCCAGGAGGCCCTGGAGCGGGAGGGCATGACCGGCACGCGGTTCACCGAGGTGACCGGAACCGGCTCCGGCCCCTGAAGGGGCCGCCCCCCACGCGTCCTACATCGACACGGACTTCTTCGGGTCGATGAGGCTCTGCAGCGGGCTGCTCGCGTCCTCGGCGTCGTGCGTCTCTTCGGGTTCGTAGGCGCGGACCTGCGCCTCGCAGTGGTTGCTCTTGCGGCTCTGGTGGCAGTGGCGGATGCCGTAGACGTGATGGCAGCCGCACGGATCCACGCGCTTCTTCGCGCACAGCGCCGGATTGAACACCGGGCCCGCGGTCATCTCCACCGGCCCCGCCTGCAACGACATCGCCAGCACCACCCCAGTCAGAAACCCCATCGCCCACCCCCTTGATGCACGCCAGAGAAATGGGAATGCCGATCCAGGGCCGCAAGCCCCAGGCTTGTCCGACTGCCGATCAGTGCACTCCGACCGACAACCCCCTCGTCCCAAGGCCCTCCCACACCAGGCAGGCAGCCATCCGGATGTCGGAAACCCTACCTCCGTCAGATATGAGGGACGGGTCCGTCACTGCCGCGGGTTCACCCACCTGGGGTCACACGCCATGAGCTGGAAGCAACACCTGGAAAAGGTCTCCGAGGGCCACTACGTCCTGCCACGCACCAAGACGATGCGCGTGCACGCGGACCTGTTCCTCTCCGACAAGCTCCTCTGGGGAGACGGCACCCCGGAGTCCCCCGGCATGGAAGACGCCGTCTTCGACCAGATGGTCAACGCCGCCACCTTCCCCGGCGTCACCCGCGTCGCCATCACGCCCGACTGTCACGTGGGCTACGGCGTCCCCATCGGCACCATCGTGGAGACCGACGGCGTCCTCTTGCCCACCGCCGCCGGCTACGACATCGGCTGCGGCATGGTCCAGCTCCAGACCTCCCTCAAGGTGGAGGACGTGGCGGACCCCGCCAGGCGCCGCCAGTGGATCAACGAGGTCACCGAACGCATCGCCGTGGGCGTGGGCGCCAAGCGGGTCAGCAAGCAGCGCAAGCTCAACGAGAGCACCCTCAAGGAGGTGCTCCGCCACGGCGCCAAGGCCCTGGGCCGGGGCAGCTCCGTCACCGAACGCGACTTCATCCCCGTGGAGGACACCGGGGTGGACATCCCCGGGCGCGCCTACGACAAGCGCGGCCAGCTGGGCAGCCTGGGCGGCGGCAACCACTTCACCGAGATGCAGGTGGACGAGCTGGGCCGCGTCTGGGTGATGCTCCACACCGGCAGCCGGGGCTTCGGCTGGAACATCGCCAAGCACTTCTTCGTGGAGGGGGCCGCCCACCTGGGCCTCAAGAGCCGCAGCGAGGACCTCATCTGGCTGGACGCGGACAGCGCCCTGGGCCGCTCCTACTGGAACCTGCACAACATGGCGGCCAACTTCGCCGTGGCCAACCGGCTGCTCATCGGCGAGGCCGTGTGCGACGCCCTGGAGGACGTGTTCGGCGGCACCGCGAGCATCTACTACGAGATCTCCCACAACCTCATCCAGCGTGAGGCCGGGAAGTTCGTCGCCCGCAAGGGCGCCACGCGGGCCTTCCCCGGCGGCCACCCCGCCCTCAAGGGCACCGTGTGGGAGTCCACCGGCCACCCCATCCTCATCCCCGGGTCCATGGAGACGGGCAGCGCCATCCTCTTCGCCGAACCCGGCGCGGAGAAGTCCATCTACTCCGTGAACCACGGCTCCGGCCGCAGGCTGTCCCGCGCCGCCGCGCGCCGGCAGCTCCAGCAGGAGGAGACGGACCAGCGCATGAAGGAGGCCGGCATCCTGCTCAACACCCGCACCACCCCGCTGGACGAGTCCGGGCCCTGCTACAAGAACCTGGACGACGTGCTGGAGACGGTGGAGCAGGCCGGACTCGCCCGGGTGGCCCACCGCCTCAAGCCGGTGGCCTGCATCAAGGGCGCGGACTGAGGCGGAAGGCCGGAGCCCGCGGGGGGCTCGTGGGGGAGCCCGGGCGGCGCTAGAGTGGACGCCCGCCTGGAGCCCCACCGATGAG
>NZ_RAWD01000097.1:0-28880 GCF_003612065.1 Corallococcus sp. CA047B | reverse complement strand
GCCCCCCGCCGTGCGCCGCACGCCCGTGCAGGCCGCGCTGGTGGCCATGGGCGCGCCTCCGCCCACCCGCATTCCCGCGCCTCCCGTCACTCCGCCGGTTCCCCCGCGCCGGGGCCCGTCCCCCGTGGAGGCGCTGTGTGGGGCGATGTTGCAGGAGGTGCGGGTCGCCGTCCGGGGGCGCTCGCTCCCTGAGCTGACGGCCGGGCTGTCCGCTCCGGCGGAGCTGGCCCAGGAGGCTGTTGCCCTGCTGGTGGCCCGAGGGGCCATCGTGCGAAGGGGGCACAAATACTTCGCCGCTTGAGGCAAGGTGCATCGGCCGGGCCTCACACGTCATCCGAAGGGTCGTTCATGGAAGCGCCGACGTACAGCTCGAAGCAGGTGGCCGAGATGCTCGGCGTGACTCCGAAGGGCATCCCCGCGGAGCTGCGCAAGGACAGCTACGGCCCCGACGACGTGTGGGAGCTGCGCACGACGCTCAACCGCTTCCCGCCCAGCGCGGGCCACCGCCGCCAGCTCTTCCTCAACTTCAAGGGCGGCACCGGCAAGACGTCGCTGTCCACCTCCTACGCGTGGCGCCTGGCGGAGCTGGGCTACGCGGTGCTCCTCATCGACCTGGACAGCCAGGGCCACGCCACCAAGTGCCTGGGCTACGAGGGCGAGGACTTCGAGAAGACGCTCCTGGACGTGCTGGTGCGCAAGACGCCGCTCATCCAGGTGGTGCAGAAGTCCATGCTGCCCAACCTGGACTTCATCCCGTCCAACCTGAGCATGTCCACGGTGGACCTGGCGCTGATGCCCATGGCGGGCCGTGAGTTCAAGCTGCGCAACGCGCTCAAGGACGTGGAGGCGCAGTACGACTTCATCGTCTTCGACGCGCCGCCGTCCTTCGGCCTGCTGAACCTCAACGCGCTGATGGCCGCGAACGACCTGTTCGTGCCGGTGCTCGCGGACTTCCTCTCCTTCCACGGCCTGAAGCTGCTCTTCGAGACGGTGCAGAGCCTGGAGGAGGACCTGAACCACGTGCTGGACCACGTGTTCATCGTGGTGAACTCCTTCAACGCCACCTTCAAGCTGGCGAAGGAGGCGCTGGAAGCCCTCCAGACGCACTACCCGGAGTACCTGCTGCCCACCATCATCCGGCAGTGCACCAAGTTCGCGCAGGCCTCCAGCGAGGGCCGCCCGGTGTTCGTGGCGGATCCGACGTCCAAGGGGGCCACCGACATCCAGGCCATGCTCGACAACGTGCTGCCGCGCCTGGTGGCCGCGCATGCTCCGCCCAAGAGCGGCGGCGCCACGAAAGCCGGCTGAGACTCCGCCATGAAGAAAGCCTTCGAACAGAACGTGTCCCGCGCGAAGCCGCGCCTCCGCCTGGGGGCGTTCACCGGCGCCCTCGACCCGGCCGAGCCCACGGAAGCGGCCGCCGCCGAAGCCCCGCCGCCCGTCGCGGAGTCGCCGGACCTGTCCGCGGAGGTGCGCGCCCGCATCGAGCGCGGCCGCGCCCCGCGTCCCTCCGCCGCCGAGGCCATCGAGGCCGCGCTCAACGCGCCCTCCGCCCGCGCGCAGCCGCCCCAGGCCGCCCAGGGGTTGCCGGCGGTGACGGCGCCGACGTTCTCGCCGGTGTCCCACGCGCTGTCCGCGCTGGTGTCCCCGGATGCGCGGCGCGAAGAGGAAGAGACGCCGCCGGCGCCGTGGCTGGAGCACGAGTCCCCGGAGGCCGCGCCCGCGTGGAACGTCGCGGCGACCCAGCCCGCGGAGGAGTCCGCCTGGGATGCGGACGCCGTGTCCCCTGTGTCGCACCGGGAGGTCGCCGAGGCGGTCGCGGCATCCGCGTGGAGCGTCTCCGCGGCGCAAGTCGCGCAGCTGAATGAGTCCACGCTGGAGTCCTTCGCCGTGGAGCCGGTGGCCGCCGAGCCGACGCCCGCGCGCGCCGAGCCCGCCGCGCGGACGGAGGCCCCGCCGGTCACCTTCGCCTCGCCGCCCCCGGCGATGGCGCGGGCGGAAGCCCCCCGGGCCGCGCCGGTCACCTTCGCCGGGCCCCCTCCAGGGGTACAGTTCGATGGACGGATGGGCGTTCAGGCCCTCCGCATGCCCGAGGCCGAGCCCATGACGACGTACGCTGCCGTCCAGGCCTCCACCGTCACCACCGCCGAGCCGGTGGCCCGACAGGAGGCCCCGCCCGCCCAGGTCGAAGTGCAGACGCCCGCCCCTCCGCAGGAGGCCATGGACTCCGAGTCCCGCCGCGAGCGCCTCAAGGCCCGCCTCAAGGCCGTGCGTGAGAACCCGCGTCCGGAGCCGCTGCCCGCCACCGTCGCGGAAGCCGGCCAGCGCGCCGTGGAGCGCATCACCCACCTCCAGGCGGACCTCACCAAGGTCAAGGCGCTCAACCTCACGCTCACCCAGGACCTGGAGGTGGCGCGCCGTCAGGCGGAGAAGGCCACCGAGGAAGCCCGGCTGCGCATGGACGAGGCGCGCCGCCTCACCGCGGAGATGGAAGGCCGCGTGAAGCTGCTGGCCGACCTGGAGCGTGAGCTGGCCGCCCTGGAAGGCGAGCGCGACGAAGCGCTGCTGTCGCTCCAGGAGTCCCGCCAGGCCCTCCAGGCCGCGTCCAGGGAACACGACTCGCTGGAGCAGGTGGTGGCGCGCGGCAAGCAGGCCCTGGCCGACAGCCTCGCGGAGGAGGAGCGCCTCGCCGTGGAACTGGAGAGCGCCAAGGACGAGTCCGCGTCCCTGCGCCGCGCCGTGGAGACGCTCCAGGGCGAGCGCGACGTGCTGGCCCAGCAGGTCGCGTCCCTCACCGCCGAGCGCGCCGAACTGCTGGAGGCGCGCAAGGCCCTGGAGTCCGTGCACCGCGCCCTGAGCCAGGCCACGATGCGCTGAAGTCCGTCCGAGCGCGGGCAGTCACTGCCCGCGCACGGGCCCGCCTACTTCGCGTCCTTCGCCACGCCGGTGGCCTTCACCGCGGCGAAGCTGGCCGGCAGGGCGGGGGTTTGGAGCGAATCGGTGGACAGCTCCGCGAACGTGTCCGCGCCCGCCTTCTGCGCGAGGACGACCTTTGAAATCTGCTTCGTGCGCTCGTCCCGCTTCGGATGGTTGGCGAAGAAGCCGCCCCCGTCGGGCGTCTTCGCGATGAGCTGACGGTACGCCTCCGGGTCGTAGCCGGCCCCCAGCATCAGCTCCACCGCCAGCCGGTCCGCCTCCAGCTCCTCCTCCTTGCGGTGGCCCTTGCCGGCCAGCTCCACGGTCTTCTCGGTCAGGTCGGCCAGCAGGCCCGTGTCCGAATCCAGGTCCAGCTTGCCGTCCCGGTCGCTCGCGGACAGCAGCCGCCCCGCCGCCGCGGAGACCAGGGCATTGCCCACCACGGCGCCCTTGCAACTGCTCACCTTCACCGACGCGTACTGGTGCAGCGCGTGCTTCAGCACGATGTGGGCAATCTCATGGGCCAGCACGCCCGCGAGCTGGCCCTCGTTGTCCACGCCCTGCAGCAGCTTGCGCGTGACGAAGACGTAGCCCCCCGGCGCGGACAGGCCGTTGAAGTTGCGCGTGTCGTTGAGCACGCCGAACGTCCACTGCAGGGTCGGCCGCGGCGACTGCATGGCCAGGTTGCGGCCCACCGTGTTGACGTAGGTGGTCAGCTGTTGATCCGTCGCGGTGGCCAGCATCAGCCCTCCGCCCCGCTGGACCCACTGGATGGCCAGCGCGCTGCCCAGCGCGTACTCCTCCTGGATGGCGGGCTCCGCGCCCAGCTTGTCGCACTTTTGCGTGTTCTCAGACACGGCCACGAGGCGGTCCGCGTCGCCTCCGAGCTTCGCGGCCTTCAAGCCCTTCGTCAGGCTCGCGCAGGACGTCAGGCCAAGCCCCAGGCCCAGCGCCGCCGCGACCTTCAGGTGCGAGCGCATCACTTCGCCTCCTTCGGGGGCTTGCTGGCGCCCCTGGCCGGCGCGGCCTGCGCCACCTTCTGCGGACCGACCGTCGTGGTGGGCGCCACCACCGGGAACAGCCCGGCCTGCTTCACGTGCTCGGCGATCTTCACGGGGGTGACGGCGGCGGCCAGCGCCTCCGCCTGCTTGATCTGCTTCACCGCCGCCGCGTAGTCGCCGCCCTTGTCCTGGCCGTACTTCTCCGCCCCGGGGCTCAGCGCCTTCACCGCCGCGCCGCTGGACACGAAGGCCGCCGGGTCGATGGCCCGCGTCTGTCCGTCCTTGGCCACCAGCTCCATGTTGGGCGGCTTCGTGGACAGGTTCGTCTGGAACACGTAGCCGGGCTTGCCCTTGGGCTCCGTGACCAGGTGCCACTGCTTGTCCTTGGGGGACGCGCCCTTCCACGTCACCTGCTGTCCGGGCTGGAGCACCACCACCACGTTCGACGTGGCCTCCGGGCTCACCAGGACCCGCGTGTTGCGCGCCTTCACGTAGAGCTTGTCCCCCAGCTTCGCCGCCCACGCCGCCGCTGCTGGCACCCCCAGCGCCAACAGCAGGACGCCCATTTTCAGTCGCTTCATGGTCGTGCTCCCCCACTCCATACGCCGTCACTTCTCAAGATTCGCCACGCCGTCGAAATTCTCCGGCGGTGTCTCCAGGTACTCCCGGCAGCGCTCCATCAGCTTCCCCGTGGGCCCATCCTCCAGGCCTCTTGCCGCCTCCGCCTCCAGCACCGCCGCCGCGTCCGCGAACCTCGCCTGCCGGAACAGCGCCAGGGCCTCATGGTAGTGCGCCACCGTGCGCTGCAGCTCCGGCGCCAGCTGGCCCTTGAGCGCGAGCAGCTCATACACCGTGACGGCCTCCGTCTTGCCCGCCACCCGCACGCGGTCCAGCTCGCGCACCTCGATGTGCTCCTTCGCCAGCGCGTACGTGCGGGGGCCAATCATGATGACCGACCCGTAGGCCTTGTTCGCGCCCTCCAGCCGCGCCGCCAGGTTCATCCCGTCGCCAATGGCCGTGTAGCTGAAGAGCTGGTCGCTGCCGAAGTTGCCCACGAAGTTCACCGCGCTGTTCACGCCAATGCGCGTGTACACGTCCGGGAACCCCTTCTGCCGGAAGTCCACGCGCAGGGCCTCCACCGCCGCTTTCGCCGCCAGCGCGCCCCGGCACGCTCGGATGGCGTGGTCCTCCTGGTCCATGGGCGCGCCGAACAGGCACACCACCGCGTCGCCAATGTACTTGTCCAGGCACCCGCCCTCGCGCAGCAGCGCCCCGCTCACCGTCGTCAGGTACGTGTTGAGGATGCGCACCAGTTGGCGTGGGTCCTCCTTGAAGTGCTCGCTGAACGTGGAGAAGCCCCGGATGTCGCTGAAGAAGGCGGTGATCTCCTTGTTCTCCCCATCCAGGCGTGGAAGCTGCCGCGAGCGGATCATCTGGGCCACCAGCTTCGGCTCCATGAAGCGGCTGAACGCCTGCCGGATGAACTCCGTCTCGCGGTTGGCCGTCAGGTGGTTGAAGGCCAGCGCCGCGACGCTGGCGCCAATGCCCGCGAGCGACGGCATCGCGGTGAGCACGTGCGTGTGCGACGTCTTCAGGGCCAGCCCCGTCACCAGGTGCAGCCCGAACACGAGCCCCAGCGGCCACACCACCTCCAGGGGCGTCCAGCGCGCCGTCATCAACAGCACCGCGGACAGCAGCGCGGCCAGGAACGTGATGCCCAGGTCCACGCTCCAGTGCGCGCGGGTGATGAACTCGCCGGACAGGAGCGTGTCCACCACGGCGGCCTGCTTCGCCACGCCCGGCTCCGTGGAGGAGAAGGGCGTCGCCTTGATGTCGTTGATGCCCGGCGTGGTGCCGCCGATGACCACCACCTTGCCCCGGAAGGTGTCCGCGGGCAGCTTCACCGCCTCGCCGTGGCTGCGGTGGATCCAGTCATTGAGCACCTTGATCAAGCTCACCATGGGGTAGCGCTTGTGCAGCGGACCGCCATAGTCCAGCGCCGCGCTGCCGTCGTCCGGATTCACCTGCCACGTCCGCTCACCCAGGCGGAGCGTGCCGCCGGAGAGCGTGACCTCCTTCGCGCCCAGCAGGTCCGCCATCAGGCGCACCGGCAGCGTCACGTAGGTGTTGATGCCATCCGTGTACGCGAAGCGCGTGCGCCGCATGACGCCGTCCTCGTCCGCCTCCGTGTCCACCAGCCCGAACCCGTTCACCGCGCCCACCAGCGCGTGCGTGGGGGGCACCGGATGGCGCGGCTGCGGTGTGCCCTGGCTCGACACGTACTCGAGCGCGGGCAGCGCCTTGCCGTCCGTCCGGCGGACCGGGAACGCCAGCGCCCGCGCCAGGGCCGCGCGCGTCAGCGTGGGCGTGGCTGTCGCGGGGCCGTCCTTGAACTCCTCGGCGGCGTCCTCCGCAAACGTGTCCTCTGGGGTGGGGGACGCGGTGTCAGGAAGGGCGACCGGCACGGGGGCCTGGAAGTCCGCGCGGGGCAGCGGGGTCGCCGTGCCGCTGGTCACCATGCCCACGTAGAAGGGCAGGTCCGTTTCGCGCAGCACCTGGGCGAACCCCAGGTCGGCGGATTCGTCCGACGCGCGCTCGTCCATCACCGCGTCGAAGAGGACCGCCTTCGCGCCCGCGGCCTTCAGCTCCTGCGCGATGCGCGCCCACAGCGTGCGCGTGTACGGCCAGTTGCCGAAGTTGATGCGCAGCTGTTCATTCTCGCTGATGCCATCGAGCGTGAGCTGGTCGATGGCCACCACCACCACCCGCGAGGACTCCTTGCGTTCCCCCAGGTACGTGCTCAGGGCCCGGTCATAGGCGACGGGCTCCACCTGCTTCAGGAACGGGGTGCCGTGTTCACACGCCCACGCGACCAGCGTGGCCACCAGCGCGACCCCCAACATCCGCGGCCCATGGTCGCGCCAGCGCTGCTGGATGATCTTCCACGGCTCACCCGCCACGGTTCCTCCCCAAGAGGTCTGCACCGCGACGCTACCCCAGGGCCGGACCCTCGCGGCATCCCACCCGCCCTTCGGAATTGGACCTTCATCCAAGAGGACCGGAAGAGCCGGTAGAGCAGGAGTCCTTGCGAGCCATCGACGCCTCTCGCGTCATCCAGCCAGCGCAGGCCCCTCGGTTGCAGGAGTCACACCGTGGCTTTGGACCTCTTCCAGGAAAAAGGCCCCACCCTGGAGCGGCAGCTCTTCACCTGGAAGGACAGGGTGCGCCGTCCCTACAGCAAGCTGGACGATGATGCCTTTACCCGCACGCGCGTCATCCTGATGAACGGCATTGAGGCGGATGCGCTGCGCATGAAGCACCTCTTCGCCCGGCTCAACCGGGAGCTGCGGCCCCACCTGGCGCTGGTGCGGCGCGCGGAGCACCACCAGCAGACGATGGTCAACTGGCTCAACCCGCCGGACCAGACCCCCCTCGAAACGACGCTCGGCTTCGAGCAACTGGCCATCGAGGCGACCGCCAGCGTGGCCATCCATGAGCCGGACCCCTCTCTGGCGCAGACCTACCGGTTCGGGATGTTGGAGGACTTCGACCCCCTGTACCGCTACTCGGCGCTCTACGACCGGTTGGAGGGCAAGGACCCCAACAACCTCATCCAGTCCTCCTCCGACATCCGTCCCGGCCGGCCCACGTCCGTGGAGCACCGCCATCCGCTGGACGATGTGCGCACGTCCTACGACCACAAGACGGCGGATCCGCTGTCCAAGCTGCACGCCATCACCATCACCGCATCCGAGTTCCAGACGCACGACTACTACATGACCGTGGGCCCGTTCTTCGCGGACCCCGTCGCGCGGCAGCTCTACGCGGAGATCGCCTCCATCGAGGAGCAGCACGTCACCCAGTACGGCTCGCTCTGCGATCCGGACGAATCCATGCTGGAGAAGTGGCTGCTGCACGAGGCCGCTGAGGTCTACAACTACTACTCCTGCCTGGCGTACGAGACGAACCCGCACGTGAAGGCGGTGTGGCAGCGCTTCGTGGACTACGAGCTGGGCCACCTGCACTACGTGATGGAGCTGTTCAAGCAGATGGAGCGGCTCGCCTTCGAGCGCACCGGCGTCCGGCTCTATGAGGGCGCCCTGACCTGGCCCGCGGGCTGGGCCACGACGCCCTGGCGGACCGCTTCCAACTGGCCCTGGACGCGGAGGCAGAGCACCTGCTGCTCGTGAAGGGCTGGCTCGCGGCGGGAGTGTCCACCGAAGCCCGCGCTCCCATGGAGTCCGCGCCCACGCCCGCCCCTTGAGCCGGAAAGTGTTCACGAAGCGGGCTTGCTGCCCCACGGGCAGGCAGGCACGCGTGGCCTCCGGTGGCGGGAGGACACAGCTTGTGGCTCCGCACACGACTTCGCCACAGGCAGGGAGGGACACGCCATGCAACTCAGCGAACTGGGAGGCTCCGAGGGCCTCGAGCACAACCCCACGCTCAACCGCGAGTCGGCGGTGGCGCTGGGCGCGTTCGGCGCCATCACCGCCGGGGCCGTCTACCTGGGGGCGCGGGGCACGCGCGAGGCCGTGTCGCAGGGTTGGTACAAGCGACTGAAGAAGCCGCCCTTCCAGCCGCCCGGAGCGCTCTTCGGTCCCGTGTGGACCACGCTCTACGCGCTCATCGCCGTCTCCGGCTGGCGCATCTGGGGCTCTCCGGCGGGCGCGAAGCGCTCGAAGGCGCTGGGCCTGTGGTTCGTCCAACTGGGACTCAACTCCGCCTGGTCCTACCTGTTCTTCAGGAAGCGCGACGTGCGCGCCGCGGCGGTGGAGAACTGGGCGCTGCTGGGCAGCATCGTGGCCTATACCGCCGCCGCCAGCGGCGTGGACCGCAAGGCCCCGTGGCTGATGGCCCCGTACCTGGGCTGGGTGTCCTTCGCCAACGTGCTGTCCACCGACATCGCCCGCCGCAATGCCTGAGTTCGTCGGTCCGGGGAGACGTGCGCGGGCTCTCTCTTCGAAGAGGCCCGCGCGTTTCGTCCCCTCATCATGTTCGCTTCAGTTGCGCAGGCGGTTGGGACGGCCCGCGTTGTTGAACGACAGCACCGCGGCGAAGTAGCGCGCCTGGTTCTCCGTAGCGCAGCGCACTTCCTGGATGCGTCCCGCGACCTTCACCCGGACCAGCCACCCCTCGTTGTCGCGGCTGACAGGGGTCTCGCTCTGCGGCATCGTCATGTTTTCCATTGTGGTGCTCCCTCCCGTGCACTCACCTAGAGCAGCCGCCGTGCCAGGGGATGGAAGCGTGGGATTCCAGCCCTTTGCATCGGGCCCGGGGCCCTTGCCTCATCTGGAGGGCTGAAGTTCTTTCAGCGCGGTCCGCACTCCGGGTTCAGTGCAGGTGGCGATCACCCTGGGCGCGCGGGAGAGGCGGCCGGGCGGCGGAGAGTGTTGGCAGCGCGACGAAGAAGGTGGAGCCCCGGCCCGATTCGCTCTCCACCCAGATGCGGCCGCCGTGGCGCTCCACGATGTCGCGGCTGATGTAGAGGCCCAGGCCCAGCCCGCCGTAGGAGCGCGTGGACGCGTTGCGTGCCCGGAAGTAGCGGTCGAAGAGCTGCTGCTGCTGGTCCTCGGGGATGCCGATGCCCGGGTCGTTCACGGACAGCACCGTCACGTCCTCGTTCACCGTCAGGCGCACGCGGATGGTGCCGCCGTCCGGGCTGTACTTGAGCGCGTTCTCCAGCAGGTTGAGGACGACCTGCTCCAGCCGGTACGCGTCGCCGTGGACGGACACCGGGTCCGGGGGCGGTTTGAAGTCGAAGACGTGGTTGCCGCGCTGCCCCTCCAGGGACGTCAGCGTGTGCTCCACCAGCACGTCGAAGCGGGTGACCTCCGGGTGCAGCGCCAGCCGGCCGGCCTCGATGCGCGAGGCGTCCAGCAGGTCGTTGATGAGGCCGGTGAGGCGCGTGAGCTGATGGCGCGCGTGGCGCAGCACGCCGGGGTCCACGTGCTCGCCACGCTCCAGGCGGCGCTCCAGCGTGGCCAGGCGCAGGCTCAGCGGCGTCAGCGGTGTCTTCAATTCATGGCTCGCGATGGAGAGGAAGTCGTCGCGCACGCGGATGGCGTCCTGGGCCTCGCGGTACAGGTGCGCGCGCTCTTCCTCCGCGTGCTTGCGCTCGGTGATGTCCTCCACCAGCACGCCCAGGCCCAGCACGCGGCCGTCGGGCGTGTGCACCGGGTAGATGCTGCCGCTCAGGTAGCGCCGGGGACCCTCCACGCCCAGGGTCCCGTCGGTCGTGGACTCAACCTGCACCTGGGGCTCGTTGGTCTTCAGCACCTTGTGCAGGAACTGCTCGACGGCGGCGCCCGTCTGGGGGCCGAACAGCTCCAGTGGGGTGTGGCCCGGATGTGCTTCGGCCGGGAGGCCGTTGATGCGCGCGAGCGTCTCGTTGACGCGCACGTATCTCAGGTCCGTGCCCACGAAGCCGATGCCCACGGGCGCGCTGCGGAAGAGCAGGTCCAGCTGGGCCAGGTGCGCCTCGCGCTCGGCCTCCACGTGGCGGCGGTCAGTGATGTCCTCCACCATGCCGACGCCGCCCTCGACCTCGCCGTCGTCGCCGTAGCAGGGCGCGAAGCGCACGCGCACGGGGATGACCTTGCCGCTGGTGAGCGAGCGATAGTCCCCTTCGTATTCACAGGTGTGGCCGCCCAGCGACTCGCGCACGCAGGCCATCATCCGCTCGTCGCGCAGCGTGAAGAGGTGCAGGCCCACGATGTTCCGCTTGGACGTTCCCAACTGGTGCGCGAACAGCTCGTTGCAGGCGGTGATGATGGGCGCGCGGTCGAAGTGGAAGATGCCCAGGGGCGCGTTCTCCACCAGCAGCCGGTAGAGGCGGTCCACGGTCTCCTCGTGGTGCGGAAGGTCGGTGGGGCCGCCGGGCACGTGCTCCACCGGCTCCTCCAGCGTGTCGATGACCTCATGCAGCCGGCGCATCGTGAGCGCGATGCGCTCCCGTCCGCCTTCGCCGGTGGACCCCACCGTCAGCTCCACCATCAGCTCCACGCCGTCGCGGCGCAGCGCGAAGACCCGGGTGGGACGCCCCCCCAACACCTTGCGGCGCGACAGCAGGTAGCGCGCCAGGCTCAGGCCATGGAAGTGGTGCAGGCGGGGAGGGAAGAGGTCGGTGACCGGCCTGTCCAGGAGCTGCTCACGGCTCCAGCCCAGCAGCCGCTCCGTCGCCGCGTTGACGTGCAGGATGCGCTCGTCGCCGTCGCAGGCGATGACCGGCTCCACCGCCGCGTCCAGGACGGCCTCCAGCTCTCGTGCGGCTCCTCCTGCGACCATGCCTCGCTCCTGGGAACCCACGCCACACCCCGTGGCGTCGGTCCTGCCGGGACATGGGGGTTCCCCCGGCGTTGACGGGCGCGTCGATGGCCACCCCGTGCGCGTTCCCATTGCCTACAGGTACACACGGTGGGCGGGCCTCGCGCGGCGAAATCGGACTCCTGCCGTGGGCAGCACCCCTGGAGGGAAGGCGGGCGGGCGGCTCATTCTCCAGAGCGATGGCGCCGCCGCCGGCCGTGCTTAACGCCGCCGCTTGGGCGGGGGCGTGCGTCCGCGCTTCGTCGCCTTCGCCGCGCGCTTGCGCACGGGCCGGGCGTTGGACTTCGACGCGGGGGCGGCGTCGCGCAGGGAGAGGGTCTCCAGCTTCTCGCGCAGCGTGCGCGTCTCCTGCTTGAGCGAGTCCAGCTCCTCGCGCAGCGAGGCGACCTCGCGGGCCTGGGGCGCGCCCTCGCGCAAGGAGCGCACGGCCTCGCGGGCATAGCGGCGGGTGCGGGGGTCGCTGAAGGTGGTGCCTTCCAGCGCGGGCAGCAGGCGCCGGTCTCCCAGGGTGGGGGCCGCGTCGCACACCGCCAGCTGCACGCGGAACTGCGGGTCGCGCAGCAGTTGGGCGAACAGGTCCACCGCTTCGCGTTTGCGGTTCGCGCCTTCGGCCAGCTTCGCCACCGCGACCACGGCGGCGCGGCGCAGGAACGCGGGCTGTCCGTACGCGGTGCGGGCCACGGCCACCGGGAACGCGGCCGCGTCCTGGGTCTCCGCCAGTCCGTCCATCGCGGCCGCGCCAATCACATCCTGGAACGAGGGCCGCGCGGCGGCGGCCTCCAAGAGGGGCAGGGCGTCCGGCGCGCGCACGCGGCCCAGGCCTCGCGTGGCCTCCGCCTCCACGAAGTAGCTGGCGTCACCGGCCTCCACCAACGCGCGCAGGCGTCCGGCCACCTGCGCGTCGTGGCGGAACTCGCCCAACGCGGCCACCACGGCGCGGCGCACGCGGGGGTGCGCGGTGTCCAGCGCGTCCAGCAGGTGCGTGCGGGCCTCCGGGGTGCGGATGCGGCCCAGGGACTTCGCGCACGCGGCGCGGGTGGCCCAGAAGAGGCCTGGGTCCGTCAGCGCGCGGCCCAGGGCCTCCACGGAGCGCAGGCCGCCGTCCTTGCCCAGCGCGAGCGCGGCTTCCGTGCGGGCGCGCGGTTCGGGGGCGGAGGCCAGCTCCTCGCGCCACAGGCCCACGGCCTTGTCCACGTCCAGCGTGCCCAGCACGTCTCGGCGCGGATCCACGCGCACCTGCGAGGGGGCGGCGGGGCAGGGCAGGTGGAAGCGGTGCTCCGCGTCGGTGATGTCCAGCTGGTGGCGTGTGTCCTGCCCGTTCACGGTGACGACCACGTCCAGCGGGAGGCGGAAGACGGGCGTGCCCGCGTCGGTGCGCTGCGTCTGGCGCACGGCGATGCGCAGGCGGCCGTCGTCGGCCTCGTAGCGGACCTCCACCTTCAGCTCCGGGTGGCCGGGGGAGAAGACGTACTGGTCGAAGACGGGATCCAGGTTGTGGCCGGTGGCCTCCTCGAAGGCGCGCGCCAGGTCCACCGTCTCCACCACGCCGTGGCGGTGGCGGGCGACGTAGTGGCGCAGGGCGCGCACGAAGAGCTCGTCGCCCACGCGGCGACGCAGCTCGTGGAGGACCAGTCCGCCCTTCTCGTAGAGGTGGCGGTCGAACAGGTCCATGGGGGCCTGGAACGAGCGCGCGACGATGGGGCGGGCATAGCGCTCGCGCGTCTCCGTGACGTACGCGTCCAGGTCGAGCATGCGGTGGTGGTCGGCCTCGTCGCGGTCGTCGCCGCGCTCCTTCCACAGCACCTCGAAGTAGGTGGCGAAGCCCTCGTTGAGCCAGCCATGCGGCCAGTCGCGGCAGGTGAGCAGGTCGCCGAACCACTGGTGCGCCAGCTCATGGGAGATGAGCGGTTCGGCGGTGTAGTCCAGGTGCGCGCGCGCGTCGTGCAGCACCGTGTCCACCAGCGTGGTGGCGGTGGTGTGCTCCATGCCGCCCAGGATGAACTCGGTGACGAACACCTGCGCGTAGCCGCTCCACGGGTAGGGCTCGCCGGTGATGGCCTCGTAGGCGGCGACCATCTGGGGCGTGCGCGCGACGCATCGGAGCGCGTCCTCGCGGCGCCCCCTGGGGAACAGGTAGCGCAGCGGCGTGGTGCCGGCGGTGTCGGTGGCCTCGTCGAATTCGCCCACCACCAGCGTGACGAGGTAGGGCGCGTGCGGCTGCGCCATCCGGTGGTGCTGGGTGCGGCGCTCGCCAGTGGTGAGGTCGCTGACGAGCACCCCGTTGGACAGGGACGTCATCGCTGCGGGGAAGGTGGCGATGACCTCCGACGTGGCCTTCTGCGCGGGCGTGTCCAGGCACGGGAACCAGCAGCGCGCGTCGATGTCCTGTCCCTGCGTCCACGCCTGGAGGGGCCGGTCGGGGTAGCCCGCGTCGGGGCCCCAGAAGTAGAGGCCGCGGCGGGGACGGGCGCGGTAGGTGAGCGCGATGTCGCACGCCTGGCCCGCTTCCAGCGCGCGGGGCAGCTCCACGCGCACGTGGGCGCCAGAGTTGGAGAAGGGGACGGCGTGGCCGTCGACGCGCGCGTCGGTGACGTCCAGGTCCACCGCGTCGAAGGTGACGGTGGCGACGGTGCGGACGGCGGACACGCGGGTGGTGCAGGTGCCGGCGATGGCGCGCTGGGCGAAGTCCAGGTCCAGCTCGATGCGCACGTGCTCGGCGCGCACGGGGCGGGGCGCGGCGTAGTGCTCGGTGGCGCCGGGGAGGCTGAACGGATGCGGGTCCGAGGACCCGGCGGCGGCGGGGGCGTGGCGGTGGCAGCAGCGCATGAGGGGGCTGACTCTTCCGCAAGCCCGTGCCGGGGTCGAGCCACATCGAACCGGCTTATCCGGAATTCAGGGTCCAGGCCCCCCTGGGTCTCCTGGACGGAGGCCCGGGAAGGTGACAGGGGCGGAAGGCGGCGGTTGAGAAACGCCTGGGGCTTCCACAGGATGAGGGGACGTGCAGGCCGTCCTCTACTTCTCCGACAAGCAGGTGCGCGAGAAGCTCTTCGCGTTCGTGGATTCCGCGCCAGGGCTGCTGCTGGTGACGGGGGTGCGCCACGGTGCCGCGATGACGCGTCCTCCGCAGGCGCGCGAGCCCTTCGCCGCGCTGGAGGACCTGTTTGGCGACGTGCTGGCCCAGGTGCTGGTGGCGGATGAAGGCACCACGGAGGGCATGTGGCGTGACCCACTGGGTGACCTGGGGGACCGGCTCTACCCGGAGGACAAGAAGGGCGCGTACGCGGCGTCCACCGGCTACCTGCTCCTGAAGGGAGGCAAACCCCTCACGGTGGTGCGCAAGCAGGGAGGCCCCGCCGACGACTTGTGGTTCCTCCAGGAGGCGCTGAGCCGGTTGAGCCCGGGCATCCCCGCGCCCGACCCGGCGAAGCGCCCCGGCACGCGCCGTCCTGAGCGCGCCCCGCGAGCGCCACCCCGCTACGGACCCGCCAGCGCCCGGGATGAGGCACCGCCCCGCTCCGGGGCCTCCGACGAAACGCCGCCCAGGGGCCGCCGCGCCGTGCCTCCTCCGGCCGCCGCCGAACCAGAGGCGAAGGACCCGTGGGTGGTGCTGGGCATCGCGCGGGGCACGCCGAAGGACGAGGCGCGCAAGGCGTTCCGCGCGCTCATCGCGCAATACCACCCGGACAAGGTGGCGCACCTGGCGCCGGAGTTCCACACGCTCGCCGAGCGCCGCACGCGTGAAATCCTGGACGCATGGGAGGCGCTGGAGCGCGACCCCGCCTGAGGCCGCGTCACGTCAGGTGATGAGCGCCGGGGTGGCCAAGGCCGTGTCCAGGTTGAAGCGGGCGATGAGGGGCACATGGTCGGACAGGCCATGGAAGCGGCTGGTGAGGTCGCCGAAGGGGCGGGTCTCATCCGCGTCCAGCCAGCTCACGCCGCCGCCGGAGAACAGGTGGTCCAGGTGCATGCGCAGGCGCATGAAGCCGGCGGTGGGGAACGCGCGTGAAAACTTCGGGTCGATCTGCCCCACGGCGGCCTGCGCGCACGTCAGGTGCGCATCGCCGGTGAGGTAGCGGTACACCGGTGAGGACGGCGGTGAGTTGAAGTCCCCGCACACCACGAACGGCTCCGTCTTCGAGTGCAGCTGGATGAACTCGGTGAGCTTGCGTGCCTCGTGGAGCTGGTTGCTGCCACAGCCCATCTTGTCGCGCGTGGCCCAGAACTCGCGGGCGAACGGCGTGGGCAGGCTCAGGTGCGTGTTGAAGATGTGGAAGGCGCGCTGGTCGTTGCGGCGCAGCACGCGCATGTGCGCGCAGATGCGGCTCTGCTTGCGCTCCTTCAGGCCCTGCACGTGGTGGTGCGTGATGTGCTCCGGTGCCTCCACGTTGTGCTTGTCCACCTGGAGGGTGCGCGTGTTGACGAGCATCGCGAGCCCGGTGGTGTAGAGCGACAGCTCGCCCAGCTTGTAGTGGTGCGCGCGGAAGTAGAATGCTTCGTAGGGCATCGCCCGCCCCTGGAGCGCGAAGGTCTCTTCCACGCGCTCCATGAAGGCTTCCAACTGGGTCTCCCCCGGGCGTGTCGGCCGGTGGACGATGTTGCTGCGAAGCGAGGAGGTCTCCACCTCCTGGAGGCACACGACGTCCGGCAGCGGGTCCAGCGTGGCCAGCGCGGCGGCCACGCGGCGCTTGGGGCCGATGGTGCTCGCAAGGCCCTTCAGCATGTGGCCGAAGTAGCGGACGTTGTACGTGACGATGCGCAATGGGGATGCGTCCATGGGCCTGTCGCCACCTCCAGGGTTCCTGCGGCGAAAGGTGGGAAGCAAAGGTACGAACGTCCAGGCCCCTTCGCAGCGCTCGGCGCCGGATTCATCGCGAGGGCCCGCCATGTGCCGACAAGCGGACGAAGCGCCCGCCTGCTTGCCTGTACCGTCAGCGGCGGCATTCATTAGAGATGTTGATTGGCGGATGACTCGGGGAGGCAGCTGAGGCGTCTTCTGGTCAGGTCAACTTGTTGGTAGACTCCGGAGGTCTATATGTAGAATGAGGCCACTTGCAGACCACCGACCCCGTCCACCCCTCCGGCCGGAATCACCTTCCAGGCGAACGCCCCTCTGACGACGAGCGACCGCGCGTCCTCTTCCAGATCGCGGAGACCCGCTACGTCTTCCTGCGCACCGTGGACCGCCGCCCCAATGGAGAGGTGCTGATGCTGGCCGAGCGCCACGAACCGCACGGCCTGCCGGGCCCCGTCTTCATCAAGCGATTGCACACCCCGGCCACGCAGGCGAGGCGCCACCGGCTCGTGGAGGAAGTGCAGCTTGCCTACCGCCTGCACCATCCCGCGATCGCCCAGGTGCACCAGTTCAAGGTCCGGGAGCGCAAGCCCTACGTCATCATGGAGTACGTGGACGGTCCCTCCATGGACACCGTGTTGTGCCTGATGGCCATGCGGCAGCGTCCCGTGTCCGTGGCCTTCGCCCTGTTCGTGGGGGCCGAGCTGGCGGACGCGCTCGAACATGCCCATTCGCTGGCCGATGATGCGGGCCGTCCCCTGGGCCTGGTGCATCGGGATGTCAGCCCGCGCAACGTTCGGGTGGCCCGTGACGGCGCGGTGAAGCTGACGCACTTCGGTGCCGCCTACTCCCACCTGGTCGGTCGCGAGGAAACCCAGGGGCAGCTCCGCAAGGGAGACGTGGCCTATGCCTCGCCGGAATACCTCCAGGGGGCCCCGCTGACGCCCGCCTCGGACCTCTTCTCCCTGGGGCTGTTGTTGCTGGAGTTGGCCACCGGGCGGCACCTGTTCCAGGAGGCGTTGAACGGCGGAGGCCTGGAAGAACACTCCCGACCCCATGGCGTTCAGGTGGAGGAGGAGCCCTCCCTGCCGCTGACCTGCATGCTGGCGCAGGTGCAGCGCTACACGCCCGAGGATGTCGCCCATGCGGTCTCGGAGCTCCCCGGGGATTTTGGGGCCGCGCTCCAGCGGGCCTTGCGACGGGAGCCTGGGGCGCGACAGGCCACCGCGGGCGCCCTTCGGGATGCACTGCGCGACTGCCTGGGCCGGGAGCAACAGCGGGACGGAGGCCGGCTGTATGGACGCAAGGAGGCAGCGGAGGAACTGATGCGCCTCATCACTGATGCCAGTGCCGTCCGAGACCAGGTCGAACTGGAAGACGAGGACCTCTTCCCCGCGAAGCATCGGGGGTAGGAAGGCTTCCTAGCGGGACAGCGCGCGAGCCATGGCGACGAGGGCGTCCAACTTCTCCTCTTCGAGTTCGCGCGCCAGCGTCACCAGTCGTCGCAGCGCGGGAGGCTCTTTCTGGGCCTCACGGCGGGCTTCCGTTTCCGTGCGGGCCAGTCCCAGCAGTTCGTCCGATGAGACCCGCAGCGCCATGCTCAACTTGCACAGCATCGTCGCGCTGGGGACCATCTTCCCGCGCTCCACCCGGCTGTAGACCATGGAGTTCATCCCCACGGTGGCGGCGACCTCTGCTTGCGTCAGGCCCAACCTCGCGCGGGCTTCGCGCGCGGCCTTGCCCACCTTCTTCCCCAGTTGTTCGTCCATGCGTGGAGAAGGAGCGTAGCGCAAAGCCCGTGCTCCAGGTCTCAAGTCCTGGTTAGACTTCCCGGGTCTCCAAGGTGTTAGACTTTCCGGCCTCTCGTGTCGTCGCGACCGGAACGCTGACGCAGGAGACTTCCGGATACAGAGGGTGGACGCGTGAACGGCCAGCACTTCGCGGACCTGTTGCCGGGCACGGACGTTGGCGGCTTCATCGTAGAGGCGCTGCTGGGCCGGGGTGGCAGTGGCGTGGTGTATCGCGCCCGACGTGGAGGCGAGTCCTTCGCGTTGAAGCTCCAGTCGCGGATGGGACTTGGGGGTTGGGCCGCGCGGGAGGTGGCCATCCTGATGCGCCTGGAGCATCCCAACGTGGTGGGCTTCCGCCATTGCGGCCTGCATCCGGAGCAGCGGCCCACGTGGTTCTACCTGGCCATGGAACTGGTGGAGGGTCGCACGCTGCACCACTGGGTCCGCGAGGAGAATCCCAGCGCACGGCGCGTGGTGGCGCTGATGCGGGACCTGTCGCGCGGCCTGGAGGCGATGCACGCACGGCAGACGCTGCACCGGGACATCAAGGAGTCCAACATCCAGGTGCGTGAGTCCACCGGGCAGGCGGTGCTGCTGGACGTGGGCGTCGGTCACTACGAGGGCGCGCCACGGCTGACCCAAGGCATCCTGCCGCCCGGCACGCCGCAGTACCGCAGTCCGGAGTCGCTGGCCTATCTGCGGGAACACGGGCGACAGGAGGGCGCCCACTACGAGGCCTCGCGCGCGGATGACCTGTATGCGCTGGGGGTCGTCCTCTACTGGATGCTCACGGACCGGCGGCCCTTCGAGTCGCCCGACACCGCCACGGAAATCGACGCTGTCATCCACGAGCCCCCGGTGCCGCCCCAGGTGTGCAACGCACGCGTGCCAGAAGCCCTGGGCCAGCTGTGCCTGCGCCTGCTCGCGAAGGCGCCCGAGGCGCGCGGAGAAGGTGCCAGGGCCCTGGACGAAGCGCTGGCGGCGCTGGTGATGGACGCTGCGTGGGATGTCCCGCTGCTCCCGGACGTCGCGGAGGTCTCCCTGGCTCCGGTGCCTCCGGACGAGGCCGAGGAGCACGACGCCTGGATGGTGCACGGCGAGGCGCCGGGCCCCCCGCATCGGGGGCGGGTGCCTGTTCCACCGGTCATGCCAATGCCGGCCCTGGCGCCGTTGCCACCGCCGCGTTCCGCTCGTCGGTGGCGAACTGGATGGAAGAAGTGGGGGCTGCTGGCGTGCGGGGTGGCGGTGCTGGTGGCGGCGTGGGGAGGCCTTGCTCGGTCCCGCCTGTCGTCGCGCCCGGAGTCGGATCCGGAAGTGGCGTCCGCCGAGGCTTCACCGGAAGCTGCCCGGGCCGCAGTCACGCCACCGTGGGTGGCGGTTCCCCCTGTGGCCGTCGCCTCCCAGGTGGCGCATTCGTGGAAAGAAGAAACGCCCGTGACGAAGACCTCTCCCGCGCCTGCTCGTCGTACCCGTTCCCGTGCGGCGGCGTCCCGCGCCCTGCTCGCCGCCGCGACCTGCTCCAGCCTGGCCTGCCCCGCAGGACCCCAGTTGCGGGCCTCGCCACCGCCCGAGGAGTGTCCGGCGGGGGCCGTGGAGTCCATGCGGACGTTGGGGATCAAGGTGGAAATGTTCATCGATGCGGCGCTCGATGACCGGTTCAATGATGTGGGACCCATCTCGGTACGGGAAGGACCGGGTCGCCTCGAAATGATCGAAGCAATGGGCAAGCTCCCGGGTGGAACCCTGGTGCTCGGTCGCTTCGTCCGAGGAGAGTACCTGTACGGCCGCTTCACGGAGGTCCGCACCAAGAAGGGCGAGCGCTACCCGGTATGCATGGAGATTTTTCAAGGAAGTGGGATCAAGCACGGGGTGACCCTCTTGAAGGGCAGCACGGACGACACTGCGGTCGTCACGAGCACGGTCTACCTGCGTGCCGTGGACCATTTCGAGTGAGCCTGCGCCTTCTTGCTGCCCGGAGTCATGGCGCTGTCGCGTCCGTATTGAAGGTCGCCCTGGTGGCGGCTTTCACCCTGGCTTCAGGAGCCGCAGCCCAGGTTCAGGATGCTTCCGACGCGGAGGGTGTGGGCCGTATCGAAGTGTCCGCCGAGCAGGAGGGGAGGCCGCACGAACTCAACATCAGTCCGGGGCTGGCCACCTGGGTGTTGAGCGATTCGCCCGTCGCGCGGTGGGCGCTGACCGGGCGGGAGAATTTCCGCCGGATCATGGAAGGTACGGACACGCTCGCGCTGCTGCCCCGGAACGATGTGAAGGAAGGCACCCGGTTGAATCTGACCCTCATCTTCGCGGATGGGGCGGCTCCTGCGCGTGCGGAGCTGGTGCTGGTGGTGCATCCGGCTTTGGCGCAGCGTCAGGTGGAGTTGTACCGCCACCCACGCTCCCTGGCGTCCTATCAGCAGGAGGTTCGACAACTTCGCGCGGAGGTCGGCCGCGCGCAGGCGGAGGTGGAACGCCTGCGCGCGACGCAAGCGCGGCCCGATGGACTGACTGGATTGCTGGCCTCAAAGGTGATGAAGGATGAGGGCGTGGCCTTCCGTGACCTGACGGACGCCATTCAAAGGATGCAAAGGGAGGCACTGTCGATGAGGCGGGTCACCGCCTTCCGTGTCGCCACGCGTGCCGCGGTGAATGCAATGTTGCTGAACCGCTTGAACGTGCCCTGGCGGCCCATGGGGGCTGCGCTGGTGGACGCAACCGGACGCACCGTGTCCGCACTCGGCATCTGGTCGCAGGAGCCCATCGCCCCCGATACGGAGGGCCAGGTCATCGTGGAATTCGAACTGCCGTCATCGACGGCACTGGGTCCCTACACCCTCAAGCTGTGGGCGGAAGATGGAACGCACGCCGTCTCGGTGCGCAACATCTCCTTCCCGTGATCGAATTGCTCGAAGAGGTGTCGCGCCTCCACTTCCCCAAGCCGCCCGCGACCCCTGCGCAAATCGAAGCGTTCGAGCAAAGGGTGGGGTGGCGCCTCGACCCCGACCTGCGTGCCTTCTACCTGCACTGCGACGGTGCCAACCTGTTCGACCGCATCAACCCTGAGTTCGCATTCCATCCCCTGGCGGAGATTCGCCGTGCACGGGTGGTGATGCTCCAGGACGACACCGACAAGTCAGGCTCCGCGTCCTGGTATTCGGTCTGCGAGGTCCAGGACAGCAACTACATCCTGCTCGACGTGAGCCAGCAGACCGATGGCTGCTATCCCATCCGCGATGGCTACCGCGAAGGATTCCCCGACCCGGTGTATTGCGCGCAGATCACCGGCTCGTTCTCGGAGTTCCTCGGAGGCGCGCTGCGCTCCAACGGGCGTTGGTTCTGGTTGAAGGACCTCCAGGAGGAATGACGACCAGGGCGTGGAGCGACGCGCCCAGGCCCTGCATCAGACCGCCGGCTTCACCCGCACCATCGTGTCCAGCAGGTGCTCCAGCGAGCGGTCTGGATCGTCACAGAGGCCCACGTGCACGGGGCCCGTCTGGAGCATGGTGCTGCGCGGGGCCACCAGCCAGTGCCAGCGCTCCTTCTGTGGCAGCCGCCCGATGGGCCCCGCGTCCTTCCCGCCCACGCACACGCGGCGGAAGCTCTCCAGGTGGCCCTTCAACAGCTCCACGTCCGCGTCCGGTGACAGCGCCTTGAGCCGCGCCTCATCCAATTCCACGCGCGCGCCCAGGAAGCGGTGCTGCACGCAGAAGAGCACCACGCCCACGTTGATGAACTCCTCGCGCTCCACGCGGGGCACCAGCCGGATGATGGCGTAGTCAAACGAGCTGGGCGTGGGCACGCGTCGCCTCCTCGATGAACGCCGGCGCCGCTTCCAGCCTGCGCATCAGCCACGTCACGTACGCCGCGCGGTGCTCCGCCGTGGACGCGAACGCGGGCTCCTGGCCCAGCCACGCCTCCGGAATCGACCCCACGATGCGCTCCACCACCTCTCGCGTCACCCGCTCGCGCAGCAGGTCCCCGGCCTCCGCCAGCGAATGCGCCCACGGCAGCAGCACGTGGTCCTTGATGGGCGCGAAGCGCCCCTGGCTGCGCTCCTCCCAGCCGTCCCATGAGTGGTGGAAGTACAGCGCCGCCCCATGGTCGATGAGCCAGAGGTTGCGGTGCCACACCAGGAGGTTGGGGTTCTTCGGCGTGCGGTCCACGTTGGTCACGAACGCGTCGAATGCCACGATGGCGGAGGCCACCTGGGCCTCCGGCACCGGCACCGCCAGCGGATCGAACGTCACCGAGCGCGGCAGGTAGTCCAACGCCAGGTTCAGCCCGGCGCTCGACTTGAGCAGCTCGCGAATCTCACTGTCCGGCTCGTTGCGCCCCAGCGACGTGTCCAATTCCACGAACACCAGCTCCGGCACCCGCAGGCCCAGCACGCGTGCCAGCTCTCCGGCCAGCAGCTCGGCGATGAGCGCCTTGGCGCCCTGGCCTGCCCCCCGGAACTTCACGACATAGAGCCCCGCGTCGTTCGCCTCCACGATGGCGGGCAAAGAGCCCCCTTCGCGTAGCGGCGTCACGTAGCGCGTGGCGGTGACCGTCCTGAGCATCATCGTCCTCGACAGTTCCCGGGCACTCCGGGGGTGGCGGCTCTACCACGCCCACAGTCCCCGGGGAACACACCCGCCCCCACCCGGACTTCCCCGCCACCAATTCGATTGCGCGCAATTTAATTGCGCGCTATCTATCTCCCATGTCGCCGGAAGACTTCCTCCGCCTGGACCTCCAGCTCTGCTTTCCGCTCTACGCGGCGTCGCGGGCGATGGTGCAGGCCTACACGCCGCTCTTGTCGAAGCTGGGGCTGACGTACCCGCAGTACCTGGTGATGCTGGTGCTGTGGGAGACGGACGGGGTGTCGGTGAAGGAGCTGGGGGAGAAGCTGTACCTGGACTCAGGCACGCTCACGCCCCTGCTCAAGCGGCTGGAGACGCTGGCCTTCGTGCGCCGGGAGCGCTCCACCGAGGACGCGCGGTCGGTGCGCGTGTCGCTCACGGCGCAGGGGCGCGGCTTGCGCCGCAAGGCCGCGTCCATCCCGGAGGCCATCGCCTGCCGCACCGGCCTGTCGATGGAAGAGCTGGCCCGGCTGCGCCGGGACGTCCAGCGCCTGTTCGAATCGGTTTCACGGTAGTTCGCAAACCCAAACGCAGTTCACGAAGGAGCACCCCATGGCCCAGGTCACCCTCGCCGAGAAGCTCTACTCCACCACCGCCACCACGCACGGCGGCCGCAACGGTCGGATCTCGCTGAACGACAGCCCCCTGGACAACCTGGAGCTGGCGATGCCCAAGACGCTGGGCGGCTCCGGCAAGACGACGGCCACCAACCCCGAGCAGCTCTTCGCCGCGGGCTTCTCCTCCTGCTTCGAGAGCGCCCTGCGCCTCGTGGCGGGCAAGATGGGCAAGAAGCTGGATGAGAAGGCGGGCGTGAAGGCCACCGTCACCATCGGCAAGACGCCCGAGGGCGGCTTCGGCCTCGCGGTGGAGCTCCAGGGCATCCTGCCCGGCATCCCCCAGGAGGAAGCGCAGAAGCTGATGGAGGCGGCCCACCAGGTGTGCCCGTACTCCAACGCCACGCGCGGCAACATCGAGGTGAAGGTCTCCGTCGCCGAGTAGCACGCAGCGCTTCACCCGGGCTCCCGCGCGTCGCACGGGAAGCCCGGGAGGCGCGGGCTGTTACACCTTGCCCGCTTCCACCACGCGCACCTTGTCGCCGCCCTCGAAGCGCGCCTCGAAGAGAGGCAGCCCCTTGGCCAGGTGCTGGAGCGTGTGGCCCAACTGGGTGTTCGCGATGGCGTTCATCTCCGTGCGCAGCGGCTCGACGTGGTGGGGCTCCAGCGTCACCAGGTGCGGCAGGCGGCGGAAGAACTCCACGTAGTGGTCGCGGTGTTTGGCCGCCACCTGCGGGTGCGCGACGAACACCTGCTTGGGCCCCACGGACGGAGACACGAGCGGGATGGAGGACATGTCCCACAGCTCCTGCTCCACGTACACGGACAGCACCGCCGCCTCGTCGTGCACGCCCTCGAGCGTGACGAACTCCAGGTCCGGCATGCCCTGCCAGCGCAGGTCGTGGTACGCGCGCAGGAACGAGCGCACCAGGTCCGGCCGCACGCCGTAGTCCTCCGGCTTCGTGAGCATCAGCTTCAGGTGGCCGCAGCCCAGGTGCGCGGGCTCCAGCAGGTGCTCCATCAGCGCGGAGCGCGACTCCGGCGCCGGGTGCCCCAGGAAGGCATGCCACCCCGCCTCGTCGTTCAGGGGCGGCAGGGGCCGGTTGGACAGGCGCCGGTCGCTGGAGATGGACGCCACCAGCTTGCCCCACGCGAGCGTGTCGGTGTGCATGTAGAAGCGGCCGAATACCTCCAGCTCCTGGAGGAGGATCTCCTCCACCGTGCGGAAGTCGAGCGTCTTGCCGGTGATGCGCTCCACGCTGGCGAGCGCCAGCAGGAACTCGCCCGCGTCGCCGCCCGGCGTGCCGATGACGCCCTGCTCGTCGCGGCCGTCCACGCACGAGCGCCGGCCGCTCATCAAGAGCGCGGACAGCCGGGCCCACCGCACCTGGCTGGGGTCGCCCACGTGCTGCTCGATGTGCGCCTTCGTCAGCGGCCCGTCGCTGGGGCCTTCCTCCACGAAGGTGGGCGTGGTGAGGCCGCGCTCGAAGATGTGCGAATGCCGGGTGGCGGAATAGCCCGCGTTGCGCCACGCGAGCATCCCGCCCGACAGCGCCGCCACGTACCGCATGCCCAGCGCCTGGAGGAACTGCGTCGCCAGCCCCGCGCGCCGGCCGCTGTGGGACACCAGCACCACGGGCATGTCCGGACCCAGCTGCTGGGACACCTCCGCGATGCGCTCCAGCGGCACCCAGAGGGAGCCGGGGATGTGGCCCATCAGGCCGGTGAGCTCCTCCTTCTCCCGGATGTCGATGACGCGCAGCGCGCGCCCCTGTTCAGCCACGAACTGCACCGGTACTCGCGGCGTCATCGCGCCGCTGGCGCGCAGCTCGGCCTTCCATTTCATCTGGAAGAGGACGGAGTTGACGTGAGGGGCCACGGCGTCAGGGCGCGGAGTGGTCATGTGGGGGCGTGCCAGGCGCTGGCAGGAAGGCCAGCAGGTTGTTCTGGATGTTCTCGCAGATGGCGTCGAGCGGCAGGTCGTTGTCGTCGGTGCCGAAGGGGTCCTCGATCTCGACGCCGATCTCCTCGATGCCGAAGAAGACATACGTGACGACGAAGGTGGCGGGCACCGTCACCCACCCGAAGGTGTCCACCAGCGAGAAGGGCAGGGTGGCGCAGTAGAGGATGAGGGCGCGGCGCAGGTGCACCATGTACGCGAACGGCATGGGCGTGCGGTGGATGCGCTCGCAGCCGCCCAGGTAGTCGATGAGCAACTGCACGTTCTGGTCGAGCTGCATCTGGACGTACTCCGGATACAGCCCCGAGCGGCGCCCTTCGTCCAGCACGGCCGTCATCCGCCGCGCCACGCTGAGCGGGACATGCTGCGCGCTCAACACTTCCTGCACGAAGGCCTGGGGCAGCTCCGCCACCCTGGGGCCCAGTTGACGCTGGCCGCGCAGCCACGCGGCGGCGGCGAAGGGGAACGCGGCCGTCCAGCGCACCAGCGGGGCGTACAGGGGCGTGCGGCCCAGGAACACCTCCGACGCACGTGCCAGGTTGCGCGTCTCGTTGACGATGCCGCCCCACAGCTTGCGGCCCTCCCAGAAGCGGTCATAGGAGGCGTTGGTGCGGAACACGAGCAGCAGGCTCAAGCTCATGCCGGCCAGCGTGTGCACCGTAAGGGGCACGCCCACGTGGGTCACGTGCAGCGAGAAGGCCACCACGCCCGCGGACCAGAGGACGAACAACAACACACGGCCGACGATCTGCTTCACCATCGAACCGCGCAGGTAGTGGAAGTAGCTCCACCATCGATGCGGATCATACTCAACCATGGGTCCTTGAGCCTCCCGTTGGGGGGCGCGCATGCTAACCGCACCGCGCCGCGTCGCGAGGAGGGCTTTTGCAGGATTGCGGATGCACGACGCTCCGGGCCGTGGCCTGTCCGACAGCCCTTCGGCTAAGGAGGAGGGAGGCCCGCTTCCAAGGAGACGTCCCCATGCGCCGTCACGTCACGCTCCCGCTGCTGGTCCTCCTCGCCGCACCGCTGGGGGGTTGCAGTGCCCTGCGCACGGACGTCCTGCTGGACACGCTGAACGCGCCGGAGTCCTCCGCGCCCCAGGACGCGCCGCCTCGGGTGCCGGCGGTGGAGCGCGTGGCGGGGCTCACGCGCGCGCAGCTCATGGACTCGTATGTGGACGCCGAACGCGCGGGTGGGTGGATGGACGCGCTGGGGGCATCGCCGGAGGTCGTGCTGGACATGACGGCCTGTCTGCTCCAGCGCGCGGGGGCCGACACCGCGGCCTGTTATGAGAACGACACGCGCATGGGCTTCATCGACCGGGCGGTGAAGGCGTCGGCGTGGGGCGTGCCGCTGCCCGCGCAGTCGCTCTCCGTGGCGACGCCGTCGGAGGCGGAGGTGGACGCGGAGCGCTTCCTCGCGAACACGCTGGGGCTCGCGCCGTCGCTGGCGGCGCTGCAGCAGTCGCTGGAGGTGCCGCTGACGCGCGAAGCGCTGGCGCAGGGCATCCGCGAGGGCGCGGCGTCCGCGGCCGGCTACGTGCGGGCGCGCGCGTGGCGCCGGGACCTGAAGCGGCCCACCAACGCGGTGGTGCTGAGCGGCGGCGGGGCCAACGGGGCGTTCAGCGCGGGCGCCATCTGGCGGCTCCTGGGCATCCTGGAGCAGTGCCGGGGCAAGCCCGCGCCGGAGGGGTGTGGGGATGCGCGCATCGACCTGGCGGCGGGGACGAGCACCGGGGCGCTCATCAGCACGCTGGTGGACCTGTTCCACACGCCGGGGCAGGAGGCGAAGGCGCGCCAGCTGCTCATGGGCAACTACACGTGCACGGTGGAGTCGGACCTGTACTGCGTGAACTCCACGTGGCTGTGGAACCTGGCGGACGACACCCGGGGCCTGGTGCAGTTCGACGGCGTGTACTCGAAGCTGGATCAGTTCATCGAGCCGGCCATGTTCCACAACGGCACGGAGCTGGTGTCGGTGTCGGTGGACTTCCAGACGGGGGATGTCTTCGGCGTGAGCGACCAGGACCCGGCGGACTTCAAGGCCGGGGGGACGGACGCGGAGCGCAAGCGGGGGATGACGCGGGCCATCGTGGCGTCCATCGTGGAGCCGGTGCTGTCGGATCCGGTGAAGTTGCTGCCGTCGGCCTCCGGGAACCGGAACGGGACGTACTACGATGGCGGGGTGCGCTCCGGGCTGCCGCTCCTCCAGGCGGTGCAGCGCGGGGCGGAGCGGGTGCTGGTGATTTCGACGGGCGGGGTGAACCCGGGGCCGGAGAAGGATCCGAAGAACGCGATGAGCGTGCTCATGCGCACCATCGACCTGTTCGTCGCGCAGCCGCGCGTGGGCGAGGTGCAGCAGGCGGAGCTGCTCGCGGTGGCGCGCCGGCTGGGCGAGTACAACGTCTGCATGCTGCGGGGCGCGGGCGAGGACTTCTGCCGCCGCAAGGGCACGGGCTTCGAGTCGGCCCGGACGGTGGCGCCGGCGGCGGGGCAGGCGGTGTGGATGGGCTCGGCGCGCTTCGACCAGGTGGCGACCAGCTGGCGCACGGCCTGGATGTTCAAGCCGGAGACGGGGCTGGCGACGGCGAGCGGCTATTCGTTCACGCCGGAGGTGATGCAGCCGCTCTTCGTGGCCGGGGTGGAGTCGCTCCAGAAGCGGTGCACGGAGGTGCTGGGCCTCTTCGACATCCAGGGCACGCTGGCGGCCCGGGAGTGCGCACGCCAGTTGGTGGAGGTGACGGACGAGGCGCGCGAGGCGCTCCCGTCCGTGGCGCAGTGCCGCAAGGACAAGCCGGAGCGCCGCACGTGTGATTGAAGGCGGGGACTACTTCCCGCCGTCCTTCACCCAGGCGCCCCAGCCCGCGAGCGTGCCGCTGTCCTCGGCGACGCGCTTGCCCTTGAGCGGGGCGCGGAAGATGCCGTCCGACAGCGTTCCGAAGCGGGCCTCGTCCGCGAGCCCGTGGAGCGCGGCGCCCCATGGATCCGCGGCGTAGGAGGCGACCTGCACGCGGCGCTCGGCGCCCTCACCCAGCGGTGTTTCGAAGACGACGGCGGGGATGGAGTGCTGGGCGACGGTGAGGGTCTCCCGGCGCGAGGGCGCGGTGCCGGCGGTGACGGGCGGCCACTGCTGCGGCAGGCTGACGGCTTCGCTGACGAGCGCGAGGAGGGCCTCTTCCACGGGCGTGGCTTCGGCCTCCTGGAAGTCCGCGCAGGGCGCGTCACCGGTGGGGCCGGTCAGGTCCTTGCGCAGGAGGAAGCCGCGTTCGGCGCCCATGCAGACGCGGCGCACGGAGGGCGTGCCGGAGATGTCCTGGCGCACGTCGAACCAGGTGCCCGGGCCCCAGGGCCGCTCGAGGGCGGGGAGGGTGCCGCCAGCGTCGGTGCCCTGGCGGAAGGACACGAGCGTGAGCTGCTGGCTGCCGCTGGCGCCGAAGCCGGACAGGGTGGTGCTGGCGTCGAGCAGGCCGTGGGTGAGGTACAGCGGTCCGGGCTCCGAGGCATAGAGGCGGTTCTGGAGGGGACCGTCGCTGGGGCGGCTGTCGTGCAGGTAGCGCTGGGCGTCCCACGAGCGGCCGGCGGCGGTGGTCTGCTCGGCGGAGCGCTGGCCGCGGTGTTCGGCCTTCCAGGGCTGGGTCTCTTCCATGCGCATGGGCAGCACGCGGTTCTGGGAGAGGCGCGGGTGGGACAGGGGCTTGCCCTGATCATCGGTGAAGGTGACGGTGAGCCACGCCCACGGGGCCTGCACGGCGACGACCTCCAGGGCGACGTGGCCGGCCACGGCGGTGCCAGGTCCAGGAGGCCCCGCGACGCGCTGGCCGCCGGGGCGACCCCGGTGAGCGGAGAAGGCGTACTCCACGCGGTCGCCGACGCGGGCGCGCTGCCACGGCGAGGCGGTGGTGGTGGGGGACGCGCCGGCATCC